>NZ_SMKB01000027.1:0-50313 GCF_004348575.1 Actinomadura sp. 7K534 | reverse complement strand
CCCCAGCCCGGCGAGACCGACGACTTCTCCCCCCAGACCCACCTGGAGGTCCTGCGGGCGCACGCCCCCGACCTCAGCGTGGACGTCGTCCTCGCCGACGACGGGGTGGTCGACGACCCGGCGGCCCTCGACAAGGCCGTCCAGGAGATCGGCGGGCGGCTCGTCCTCGCCGACGTCGCCGCCGACGACGGCTCGCCGCGTCATGAACCCGCCCGGCTGGCCCAAGCCTTCTACAAGATATTCACCGACTGACGACCCGCGCGGCCGGGATCGGCCACACTGCTGGGAGTCCGATAGGGGGAGGGTTCATCAGATGGCGATGACCGGTGTGGTCAAGGACGAGCTGAGCAGGCTCACGGTCATGAAGCCGTGCTGCCGCAAGGCCGAGGTCTCGACGCTGCTGCGCTTCGCGGGAGGGCTGCACCTGGTCAGCGGCCGCATCGTGATCGAGGCCGAGATCGACACCGGCGTCGCGGCGCGGCGCCTCATCAGGGACATCGCGGAGGTGTTCGGGCACACCTCCGAGGTCGTCGTCCTCGCGCCCAGCGGCCTGCGCAAGGGCAACCGCTACGTCGTCCGCGTCTTCCGCGACGGCGAGTCCCTCGCCCGGCAGACCGGCCTCATCGACAACAACGGCCGCCCGGTCCGCGGCCTGCCCCGCCAGGTCGTCTCCGGCGCCGCCTGCGACGCCGAATCCGCCTGGCGCGGCGCGTTCCTCGCGCACGGCTCGCTCACCGAGCCCGGCCGGTCCATGTCGCTGGAGGTGACCTGCCCCGGCCCCGAGGCCGCGCTCGCCCTCGTCGGCGCCGCCCGCCGCCTCAAGATCCACGCCAAGGCGCGCGAGGTCCGCGGCGTCGACCGCGTCGTCGTCCGCGACGGCGACGCCATCAGCGCCCTGCTCACCCGCCTCGGCGCCCACGACAGCGTCCTCGCCTGGGAAGAGCGCCGGATGCGCCGCGAAGTGCGCGCCACCGCCAACCGCCTCGCCAACTTCGACGACGCCAACCTCCGCCGCTCCGCCCGCGCCGCCGTCGCCGCCGGCGCCCGCGTCGCCCGCGCCCTGGAGATCCTCGGCGACGACGCCCCCGAGCACCTCGTCAACGCCGGCCGCCTCCGCCTCGAGCACAAGCAGGCGTCCCTGGAGGAACTCGGCCAGCTCGCCGACCCGCCCCTCACCAAGGACGCCATCGCCGGCCGCATCCGCCGCCTCCTCGCCATGGCCGACAAGCGCGCCGGCGACCAGGGCATCCCCGGCACCGACGCCAACCTGACGGCGGACATGCTGGCGCCTTAGTCGTTTGGGGGGCGACCCCCCAAACCCCCCGGTGCGAGCCGGTCGATCCTCACGCTTCTGCGGGTTCGTTCGACCGTGCGGGTTTGTGGCGCTGCGGTCGCCCGGCTCGCTCGGGTCGTGCGACCTGCGCTCGCTGCGCTCGCTCCGGCCGCACGACCCGTGAGCCCGGGGCCAAGGTTCTGTCCAAGTTCCTTCGGGGACTCGGTCGTGTTGTTCGTTTGTGGGTTTACCTGGGGTTGTTCAGGTCGCCTCTTAGGACTCTGTGGATCAGGTCTTCGCGTAGTTGGCCGTAGCCGGTTTCGGCCCAGACGCTCTTCTTCGGGTCGGCCTCGTAGTAGGGGACGGGGCGGCCGTCGCGGGTGTCCATGAGGACCTCCGGGGTCCGCTTGGCGCGGGTCGCGCGGGCGCAGGTGGGGCATGCCTGGACGCGGAGGCGCTCGCGGGAGCCCAGGGGGCGCCAGTCGAGCTTCGTCGTGGCGTCTCCGTGGAGGGGGTTGAAGAAGCACAGCGGCATGGGCGGGATCTCCGGCTTGCCCTTCGCGACGGCCTGGGCCGAGGCCAGGGCGTCGCGGCCTTGGTCCACCAGGACCAGGACGCCGGCCAGGTCGGGGATGCCCCGGGCCGCGTCGAGGGTCTTGCCGGCGGCCTGGTAGGCGTCCAGGGCCCTGGTCATCAGGGTGCGGGTCCGCTCGTTCGCGGGAGTGTCGCTCTCGTCCAGGAGTTCACCGAAGGCGATGACCTCGTGGGACGCCTGCTCGCGGAGCTGGTCCTCGTTCGCGCGGTTCGCGGTCTCGAACACCGTGCGGGGCATGAGGAGGCCCTCGTCCTCGACCTCGCGCCGGGCGGCGGACGCCATGCGGCGGCGACGCCACAGCAGGAGGCCCGCGACGCCCGCGGCGGCCGCGCCCGCCGCGCCGAGGGGAAGGGCCAGACCGCCGTCCTCCCCGCCGGGTGCCGTGACTCCGGGGCTGGCGGGGCGTCTGCTGATGCGCGCCCTGAGCTCGGCGGAGACCCGCTTGTACTCCCGGGTGCCGGTGCCCGCGACGATCAGGTCGATGATGCGCGACAGCTTGGCCGCGAGCGGCGCGTCGTCCATCGCGCGGTCGAGGGCGACGGCCCACGCGGCGTCGCGGGCCTGGTGCTCGCCGCCCCATTCGCGGGCGGCCAGATCGTCGGTCCTATCGTCGAACGTGATGAAGATGCCGTCGCGGCCGAGGCGGTCGTGGACGACCGTCGCCAGATCCTCGGAGTCGGACCAGGTGCCGCCCGCGACGAGCGGGACCAGGACGACGAAGACGGGCGCGGGAGACTTGCCGATCTCGGCGATGAGCTCACGCCGCTCCGTTGGGGGGAGCGCGGACGCCAGCGACGGGTCGACGTAGATCGGGGAGCGGCGCAGCGCGGCCGCGAGCCGTTCGCCGGGGGACGGTTCACTCGACACCGAGATACCTCATCACGCGGGAGTGGAAGTTCTTGCCGGTGGCGCCCCAGGCGGTGTCCCGCCACACGCCGGGGATCGCGGTGTGGGGGCGGGCGCGGCCGGGGCCCGGCACCTTGAGGAGGTGCCGGTCGGTGAGGCCCTGCCGCTTCTCGATGTCGGCGCAGGTCTCGCACAGCGGGCACGGCTTCGGGAGGACCTTGTGGGTGAGCTTCGCCAGCCGCCTGCGCGTGACGGAGTCGCCGTGCAGCGGGTTCACCACGCAGGGGACGGGCGGGTCGGCGATGTCCCGGCTGAGCGCGACCTGCCCCTGGCGGGCGAGGACGATCGCGCCGACGAGGTCGACGGCGCGGTCCTCGTCCTCTTTGGCGTCGTCGTAGAGGATCTGGGCGGCATCGTAGGCGGCGACGGCGTGGGAGCGTCCGCGCTCGGCGTCGGCTGTGACGAGCGCCTGGCGGAGCGCGTCGACCTCCTTGGCCGCCAGGCGCCGTAGCCGCCGCATGCTGGGCTCGGTCCAGGCCGTGCTCTGCCGCATGGGTCTCCGCTTGTCCCGCGGCGTGCTCTCGCGGCGCATCAGGGCGAGCACGCCGACGCCCGTCCAGTACAGCAGGACGGCCGCGGCGGGGCCGACGAGGAGGAGACCGGTGAGGAGGGGGGCCGCGATCTCCGGCTCGGCCGGCGTCAGCTCGTTCTCCTTCCCGAACGGGTCGGGGGTGGAGTACAGCTCCGGCATCGTGGGGGACGCCGAAGGGGCCGTCGCGTGGCTGCGCAGGCGTTCGACGATCCGCTGCGCCAGGTCGTCGAACGGGCGGTCGTAGTCGGCGGGCCGCCAGGAACCCGGCTGGTCCTCGTCCAGCGCCGAGTACCGGAAGCGGCGCGGGACCCGGAACGCCTCGGACTCCAGGCCGCCGCGCGAGTCGGCCATGAGGTACAGGCCGTCGCGGCCGGAGCGTTCGTGCAGTGCGAACAGGAACGCCTCGGCGCGGCCCTGGGACTCCGAGTCGCTCGGGTTCGGGACGACGACGACATAGGCGGGCACGCCGACGCTGCGGGACGTCTCGCCGATCGCCCGGCGGATCCGGGCGCGCTCGGATGCTCCGAGGGCGTGGCTGACGTCCGGGTCGACGAAGAGGGGGTCCTTCGCGAGGGAAGCGGAGATCCGGTCCAGGCGGTGGTAGGCGTGCGGTGGGTCGTCGGCGGCGACGGCGGTGCCCACGGCCAGGGCGGTGAGGAGGAGGGCGGTGAGGATCGCCAGGGTGCCCGCCCGTCTCATCTGCGGCCCTTCGCCGGCTTCTTCGTGCTCCTGCCCCGGTGGGCCCGGCGGAAGACCAGGAAGGCGAGGAGGGGAACCCCGCTGAGCGCGGCGCCCCCGCCGAAGACCCCCCACTCGGTCAGGGCCGCCCGCCGGTCCGCGGCGTCGTCGGCGTCCAGTGCCTTGCGCACCTTCGACTTCGGTCTCGGAGGCGGGTTATCGGCACGCTCCCGTGCCCGGCCGGACAGGGCGATGTCGACGAAGAGCTCGATCCGCTCGGGGGTGCTCGCGTCGGTGGGGAGTTCGTCCCCGGCGGCCCGCCACGCGTCCTCCAGCGGAAGCCGCCGGGAACCGCCGTACTGGCGGACCTCGCCGTCGGGCGAGGACGGGGAGGCCACGATGTAGACGCCGTCCCGGCGGAGCCGGTCGCGCAGCAGCGGCAGGAGGGACTCGCCGTGCCGCCCGGTGTTGAGGCCGACGGTGGGCGTGACCGCCACGTAGGCCGGAACGCCGAGGCGCGCGACGGCCGCCTTGATCCGCGCGGCGGCGTCCGGCGGCAGCGCCCGCGGGGCGTGGTCGGTGACGTAGACGGGGTCGCGGCGGAGCTGTGCGGCGATGTGGTCGGCGCGGGACACCGGCTCCGCGCGCTCCCGCGCGACGGCGGGCGGCGGGCAGGCCAGCAGGACCACCCCGCTCAAGATCAGGACGAGCCACCCGCCGCGCATGGACGGCGAGTGTAGTGAAAGGCGTGCCATATGCCGTGAGCGGGGGCGGAACGGGAGCCATCCCCCGACCGGGGGAGACGCGCTCACCCCGGGATTCCCACGCCGCCGGTGTCAAGCTACTCGCGGGTCATTGGATAGGGTCGAGCGTGGGGGAGATCCCCTGGATCGACCGTAGTTGACAGTCCGGCAGCGCCGGACGCTATCGACGTGCGAGGAGCCTTTCCGTGACCATCCGAGTAGGCATCAACGGGTTCGGCCGGATCGGCCGCAACTTCTACCGCGCCGTGAAGGCGTCCGGGGCCGACATCGAGGTCGTGGCCGTGAACGACCTGACCGACAACGCCACCCTGGCCCAGTTGCTCAAGTACGACAGCATCCTCGGCCGCTTCCCCGAGGACGTGCGCGCCACCGAGGACGAGATCGTCGTGGGCGGCAAGGCCATCAAGGCGTTCGCGGAGCGCGACCCCGCCGCCCTGAAGTGGAGCGATGTCGGCGCCGACGTCGTCGTGGAGTCCACCGGTTTCTTCACCGACGCGACCAAGGCCAAGGTGCACGCCGACAACGGCGCCAAGAAGGTCATCATCTCCGCACCGGCCAAGAACGAGGACCTCACCGTCGTCCTGGGCGTCAACGAGGACAAGTACGACCCCGCGAACCACACGGTGATCTCCAACGCCTCCTGCACCACCAACTGCCTGGCCCCGCTGGCGAAGGTCCTGAACGACTCCTTCGGGATCGAGAAGGGCCTGATGACCACGGTCCACGCCTACACGCAGGACCAGAACCTCCAGGACGCGCCGCACAAGGACCTGCGCCGCGCCCGCGCCGCCGCGATCAACGTCGTGCCGACCTCCACCGGCGCCGCGAAGGCCATCGGGCTCGTGCTGCCCGAGCTCAAGGGCAAGCTCGACGGCTACGCGCTGCGCGTCCCGGTGCCGACCGGCTCGGCCACCGACCTCACCGTGACGGTCTCCCGCGACGTCACCGTCGAGGAGGTCAACGAGGCGTTCAAGGCCGCGGCCGAGGGCGCGCTGAAGGGCTACCTCACCTACACCGAGGACCCGATCGTCTCCGCCGACATCGTCACCGACCCGGCGTCCTGCATCTACGACTCCGGGCTGACCAAGGTCATCGGCGACCAGGTCAAGGTCGTCGGCTGGTACGACAACGAGTGGGGCTACTCCAACCGCCTCGTCGACCTCGTCAAGCTCGTCGGCGCGCAGCTGTAAAGCGCCTCAGGGCGCAGCCCCGGGGGCTCAGGGGGCCGCCCCCGGGAGAACACTGATCGCAGCCGTTGGCGCCGTGGCCGCGCACCGTGCACGGAGACCGTGCAGAGAAGGGCGCGAGGCCACGGCGCGGCCGTGTACGGAAGGACACCGACATCCCGATGCGGACCATTGACGATCTCGACGTCGCCGGGAGGCGCGTCCTCGTCCGCGCCGACCTGAACGTCCCGCTCGAGGACGGCTCCATCACCGACGACGGGCGGATCCGCGCGAGCCTGCCGACGATCGAGGCGCTGCGCACCCGCGGGGCCAAGGTCATCGTCTGCGCCCACCTCGGCCGCCCCAAGGGCGAGGTGAAGCCCGAGTTCTCGCTGGCCCCCGTCGCCGCGCGCCTCGGCGAGCTGCTCGGCACGGACGTGGCGGCCGCCGCAGACGTCGTCGGCGACTCCGCCCGCGCCGCCGCGGACGGGCTCCCCGACGGCGGCGTCGCGCTGCTGGAGAACCTGCGCTTCGAGCCCGGCGAGACCAGCAAGGACGACGCCGAGCGCGGCGCGTTCGCCGACCGGCTCGCCGCGCTCGCCGAGATCTACGTCGGGGACGGGTTCGGCGCCGTGCACCGCAGGCACGCGTCGGTGTACGACGTGCCGCGGCGGCTCCCGCACGCCGCCGGCGGGCTGATCGCCGCCGAGGTCGAGGTGCTGAAGAAGCTCACCGAGGACGTCGAGCGGCCCTACGCCGTCGCGCTCGGCGGCTCCAAGGTGTCCGACAAGCTCGGCGTGATCGACAACCTGCTCGGCAAGGCCGACCGCATCCTGATCGGCGGCGGCATGGTGTTCACGTTCCTGAAGGCCCAGGGGCACGAGGTCGGCAAGAGCCTCCTGGAGGAGGACCAGCTCGACACCGTCCGCGAGTACCTGCGGCGCGCCGAGGAGTCGGGGGTGGAGTTCGTCCTCCCGGTCGACATCGTCGCGGCCACCGCGTTCGCCGCCGACGCCGACCACGGCGTCGTCGCGGCCGACGCGATCCCGGCCGACCGGCTCGGCCTCGACATCGGCCCCGAGTCCGGCAAGCTCTTCGCGGCGCGCCTCGCCGACGCCCGCACGGTGTTCTGGAACGGCCCGATGGGCGTTTTCGAGATGGAGCCCTACTCGCACGGCACCCGCGCCGTGGCCCAGGGCCTCATCGACTCCGGCGCGTTCACCGTGGTCGGCGGCGGCGACTCCGCCGCGGCCGTCCGGCGGCTCGGCTTCGACGAGGCCGCCTTCTCGCACATCTCGACCGGCGGCGGCGCCAGCCTCGAATACCTCGAAGGCAAGACGCTGCCCGGCCTGCAGGCCCTGGAGGACTGACACGTGGCGCGAACGACCCCTTCCGGCGCGCAGAGCGGCCGCAAGCCGCTCATGGCGGGCAACTGGAAGATGAACAACAACCACTTCGACGCCATCAAGCTCGTGCAGAAGATGGCGTTCGCCCTCAAGGACGCCGACCACGACGCCGTCGACATCGCCGTGCTCCCGCCGTTCACGGCGATCCGCTCGGTGCAGACGCTGGTCGACGCCGACAAGCTCGGGATCCAGTACGGCGCGCAGGACGTCTCCCAGCACGCCTCCGGCGCCTACACCGGTGAGATCTCCGCCGCGATGCTGGCCAAGCTGGGCTGCACCTACGTCGCCGTGGGGCACTCCGAGCGCCGCCAGTACCACGCCGAGGACGACGCGCTCGTCAACGCCAAGGCCAAGGCCGCCCTCGCCGCCGACCTCACCCCGATCCTGTGCGTGGGCGAGGGGCTGGACGTCCGCAAGGCCGGCGAGCACGTGGCGCACGTCCTGGCGCAGGTGGACGGCGGGCTGGAGAAGATCCCCGCCGACCAGGCGCGGCGCACCGTGATCGCCTACGAGCCCGTCTGGGCCATCGGCACCGGCGAGGTCGCCACCCCGGAGGACGCGCAGGAGGTCTGCGGCGCCATCAGGACGCGGCTCGCCGAGCACTATGACGGCGGACTGGCAGACCAGGCGCGTATCCTGTACGGCGGTTCGGTGAAGAGCGGCAACATCGCCAAGCTCATGGCGCAGGAGGACGTGGACGGCGCCTTGGTCGGTGGTGCCAGCCTGGACCCGGGAGAATTCGTCAAGATCTGCCGGTACCGGGATCTCCCCGTCTGATCAAAACTGATCAATTCTGCGTGAACTGGGGGTTCTTGCCGAACCAGCGGGTAGTTCGTCGTACCCTTCGTACCTGACGGGTAAACCGCCCGGCCGGATCCACCGTCCTGAACTACGAACGACAAGGCGCTGAAGAATCGTGATCATCGCAACGTCCATCGTGCTCATCCTGTCGAGCCTGCTGATGGTGGTTCTCGTCCTGATGCACAAGGGCAAGGGCGGCGGGCTGTCGGACATGTTCGGCGGCGGCATCTCGACGTCCCTGGGCGGGTCGTCGGTGGTGGAGCGCAACCTCGACCGGCTGACCGTCGCCGTCGGCCTGGTCTGGTTCGCCTCCATCGTCGTCCTCGGGCTGCTGTTCAAGGGTGACGGCACCCCCTGAACCGCCCGTCAGACACCATGCGAGCGCCGCGCCGCCCTCCGGAGACCGCGGGCGGCGGCGGAAACACTGAGCGAGGAGTACTCCGTGGGTAGTGGCAACGCGATTCGGGGCAGCCGTGTCGGGGCCGGTCCGATGGGTGAGGCAGAGCGCGGCGACGCCGCGCCCCGCGTCTGGGTGACGTTCTACTGCGCCAACCGGCACGAGACCCGGCCCAGCTTCGCGACCGACGTCGCGGTCCCGGAGACCTGGGACTGTCCGCGCTGCGGGTTCCCCGCCGGCCAGGACTCGGAGAACCCCCCGGCCCCGCCGAAGACCGAGCCGTACAAGACGCACCTCGCGTACGTGAAGGAGCGCCGCAGCGACGAGGACGGCGAGGCCATCCTCGAAGAGGCCCTCGCCAAGCTCCGCGAGAAGCGCGCCGCGGTCAAGAAGGCCCTGGAGTCCGCGAGCCGCTGACTTGCATTGCCCTTGGCGTCGGGCCCTGGGGGCCCTCCTTCGGCGGGCAATGCGTGCGATCGCTGCATCGCTCCGGCTCGCCTGGCGGCTCGCTGCGCGATCAGGTTTCTCGCAGGCTCGAAACCTGCCTTCGGACGCGATCGCGGACGTTGGGGTCGTCGCGGGGTTGCGGTGCCGGCTGGGGCTTGCGGGTAACGGGGGCGCGCGTTAGCGCGGTGGCTCGCCGTTTCGCAGGTCGGAACCGCCTTGGTCGCGATCGCGGAGTTAGAGTCTGGGGCCGGGATCTTGTGGACGTCGCCGCTCCTCCGAATATCCTTCGGAGGAGCGGCGTTTTTTGTGCGATTCTGCACCTTGGGTTCGGCTTGTGGCGGGGATCTCGGGAGGTGGCATGGACGCGGTCGATCAGGCGATTCTGCGGCGGCTGCAGCGGGACGGGCGGCAGACCAACCGGGAGCTGGCGGAGGCGGTGGGGATCGCGCCGTCCACGGCGCTGGAGCGGACGCGTGCGCTGCGCTCGCGCGGCGTCATCACGGGATTCCACGCCGCCGTCGACTTCGAGCGGCTCGGCCGGGGCGTGCAGGCGCTCATCTCGATCCGGATCCGGCCGCAGTCCCGGGAGGCTATCGAGTCCGCGCGCGACGGCATGGCGGCGATGCCCGAGGCCGTCGGGGTGTTCGTGGTGACGGGCAACGAGGATCTGCTCGTCCACGTGGCGGTGCCGAGCACCGCGTACCTGCGCGACTTCGTCCTCGACCGGCTGGCGCGCCGCAAGGAGTTCGTGGACGTCCGCACCACGGTCGTCTACGACCACGTCCAGCCGGTCGAGCAGGGCGAACTTCCGTCGGCGGGACGGTCGTAGGACCGAACGTCTTACGGGTAACCCGCCGATGGTTCTTCTGTCGGCGAATGAATGATGGCTATGGAGTCGTCAGGCGAAGGAAGTGCGGGGATTGCGCGGCAGTGGCGCAGATCCTTCTAAGTTCGGTCGTGTGGATCGACGGAATGAATCGTCCGGGGCGTTGCTGGTGCTCGTCGCGGGGGTGCTCTGGGGGACGGTCGGGCCGGCGCAGGTGCTGGCGGAGTCGGCGGCGAGTCCGGTCGCGGTCGGGGGAGCCCGGATCTTCTCGGGCGGCCTGATCCTCGCCGCGCTGGTCCTCGTGGCGCGGCGGCGGGCGTTCCTCGCGCTGACCCGGCGGACCTGGGGGCCGCTGCTGGCCGCGGCGGCCGCCACCGGCACGTTCCAGGCGGCCTTCTTCACATCGGTGAACCGCACGGGTGCGGCCATCGCGACCGCCGTCGTGTTCGGGCTGGCGCCGGTCTCGACGGGGCTCTGCGAGCGGATCGTCCTGGGGACCGGGCTGAGCCGCCGCTGGTGGGCGGGAACCGCCTGCGCGATCGGCGGCGTCGCGCTGCTGATGGCCCCGGCCTCGAACGGCGGCGCCGGCGGCGCCGGCGGCGCCGACCCCGTCGGCATCGCGCTGAGCCTCGTCGCCGGGACGTGCTTCGGCGTCTACACCGTGTCGGCCAAGGTCCTCACCGGGCGTGACGTGGGAATGGCCGCCGCGGTGTCGGTGACGCTGCTCGCCGGGGGAGCGGTGCTGCTGCCGTGGACGCTGACCGAACTGCCCGCGCTCGCCGCGCCCCGGTCGGCCTTGCTCGTGGCCTGGCTGGGGATCGCCGCCACCGCCGCCGCGTACATGTGCTTCGTCACGGGCCTGGCGCGCGTCACGGCGGCGGCCGCCGGGACGCTCAGCCTGGTCGAGCCGCTCGTGGCCGCGGGTCTCGCGCTGGTCCTGCTCGGCGAGCGCATGTCGGCGCCCGTCGCGGCCGGGGCGCTGCTCCTGCTGGGCGGCCTGTTCGTCGTGTCGGTCCCAGCACTGTCACCGCGCGGGCTGCGGGCGGCTCGGTATGATGGGGCGCACGCGACTGGCGCAGTCAAGGTGGAGGCGACCACCGGGGAGCGTACGTAGTCCGCACACCGCGCGCCTGGGTGTACGGGCCCCCTCGTCGGGGCGCCCGAAGTCCCGGCGCCGACAGCGCGGAGGCTCACCATGCACGAACCGGCCGTACCCCATCTGCTGGAGCAGGACCCCGAGATCGCCGGGCTGGTGGAGGACGAGGCCCGACGCCAGTACGAGAAGATCCGGCTGATCGCCTCGGAGAACTACGTGTCGCCGGCCGTCCTGGAGGCCACCGGCACCGTCCTGACCAACAAGTACTCCGAGGGCTACGCGGGCAAGCGGTACTACGAGGGGCAGCAGAACGTCGACCCCATCGAGCTGCTGGCGATCGACCGGGCCAAGGAGCTGTTCGGCGTCGAGCACGCCAACGTCCAGCCCTACTCCGGTTCCCCCGCGAACCTCGCCGTCTACATGGCGTTCCTGGAGCCCGGCGACCCGGTGATGGGCCTGTCGCTGCCGATGGGCGGGCACCTCACGCACGGCTGGTCCGTGTCGGCCACCGGCAAGTGGTTCCGGCCCGTCCGGTACGACGTGCGCGCCGACACCGGCCGGGTCGACATGGACCAGGTGCGCGACCTGGCCCTCAAGGAGCGGCCGAAGCTCATCTGGTGCGGTGGCACCGCGATCCCGCGGACGATCGACTTCCCCGCGTTCGCCGAGATCGCCCGGGAGACCGGCGCGGTCCTGGCCGCCGACATCGCGCACATCGCCGGCCTCATCGCGGGCGGCGCGCACCCGTCCCCGGTCGGCCACGCCGACGTGATCTCCACCACCACGCACAAGACGCTGCGCGGCCCGCGCGGCGCGATGATCATGTCGACGGCTGAGCACGCGAAGGCGATCGACAAGGCCGTCTTCCCCGGCCTGCAGGGAGGCCCGCACAACCACACCACCGCCGCGATCGCCGTCGCGCTGAAGGAGGCCGCGCAGCGGGACTTCTCCGGCTACGCGCACCAGGTCGTCGCGAACGCGAAGGCGCTGGCGGCCGCGCTGGTGGAGCGCGGCTACGACCTGATCTCCGGCGGCACCGACAACCACCTGATCCTGATCGACCTCACCGACAAGGGCGTCGCGGGCAAGCCCGCCGCGCAGGCCCTCGACCGGGCCGGGATCGAGCTGAACTACAACGCGGTCCCGTTCGACCCGCGCAAGCCGTTCGATCCGTCCGGGCTGCGGCTCGGCACCGCCGCGATCACCACCCGCGGGCTGGGGGAGGACCGGATGCCGCAGGTCGCAGCCTGGATCGACGAGGTCGTGCAGGCCACTGCCAAGCAGGACGAGACGGTCGTCGAGCGCGTCGCTGGGCAGATCCGGGAGCTGCTCGCGGGCTACCCGATGCCCGGCTGGACGTCCGCGCCCTAGGCGCCGCGCAGCACGGTGATCATGCGCCACGCCCCGGGGTCGGTGAGGGCCACCGCGTCCTCACCGGCCCCGAAGTCGCCGTACTGCGCCACCACGTCCAGGCCGCCGGCGAGGCGGACGGCCGCGTCGAGTTCCGTGGCCGACCAGAAGCGGTAGGGGACGACGTCGCGAATCACCAGCGTCTCGCCGCCGGACTCGACCGTCACCGTGACGTGGTCGTCGGCGATCTGCGTCACCGGGTCGAGGCGGTCGGTGGGCTCGCCCCAGCGGACGTCGGCGCGGACGCCCTCGCGCTCGACCGTCCAGCCGGTGCTGACAGTAGGCTCGTCGCCGAGCCGGTCCCGGGGGTGCGACATCTCGACGATGTAGAGGCCGCCGGGGGCCAGGTGCGCGGCGGCGCGGCGCAGGTGCGCGACGAACGCGTCCAGCGTCATCAGGTGGGACGTCGAGTCGAGCATGGTCACGATGAGGTCGAACCGGCGGCCAAGGCCGAACCGGGTCATGTCGTCCCGCACGACCTGCAGCTCGACGCCCTCCTTCTCTGCCGCGCGGGCCGCGTGGGCGCACATCTCCGGGTTCAGATCGAGCGCGGTCGCCGCCAGGCCGCGGCGGGCGAACTCGCGGGCGTGCTCGGCCGGGCCCGCGGCCAGCTCCAGCACCGCCGAGGCCGGGCCGCCCGGACGGTGCTCGGCGCACCAGGCGAGCAGCGCGTCGACCTCGGCGGGCACGTCGCGGAACGAGCACGCCAGCTCGTACGCCCAGGGATTGTCATAGATGCCGGTCACCCGGCCATCCTGCCAGCGCGCCGGTCCCCGCCGGGCGCCCGTCCAGCCGCAGCCGGATCTCCACCACGGTCGGGTCGGCGGTGCGGCGCGTCCGGCCGCCGAGCGAGGTCAGCAGCCGGCGCATCCGGGTGTTCTCGCTCAGCGCGAGCGCGCGCAGCTCCACCACGCCCCGGTCCCGGCCCAGCGCGACGAGCAGGTCCGCGAGGGCGCGGCCGAGGCCGCGGCCCTGCCAGTCGTCCTCCACCAGGAAGGCCATCTCGGCGACGCCGGGGTCGAGGACGTGGATGAGGTGGGCGAGCGCGAGCAGCGACCCGTCCGGTCCCTCGGCGACGAGCGTCCGGCCGTAGGCGGGGTCGCGGAACCGCTCGATCGCCCGGCGCGGCGGGGCCGGCATCGGGCTGAAGTACCGCATCCGGCGGCTGTCCTGCGAGCAGCGCTCGTGCAGCGCCCGGACGCCGTCGGCGTCGTCCTCGCCGAGGGGGCGCACGACGACCTGCGTCCCGTCGCGGAGCACGACGCGGCGCGGGAGGGCACTGCGCCGCGGGGCGGGCAGCGCGGCCCGGACCAGCGCGTCGGCCCGCGCCGCCTCGGTCGCGGTGAACGGCAGCCCGAACCGGCGGAGCCGGACCGCGCGCCCGCGCCCCACCGGGACGACGAGCACGTCCGGCTCCGCGCAGTCCCCGGCGGGGTCGCCCCAGGAGGCGTCGTCGGCGCGGAGCAGCTCGCCGAGGATCGCGGGGACGGCGTGCGGCTCGGCGCGCAGCCGGGACGCCAGGACCAGGGCGCGGGTCGGCTCGTCCACCAGCTCGTTCGGCCGGGCGGGGCGGACGGCGGTGCGGACCCCGCCGGCGGCGCCCAGCGTCTCGGCCAGCTCCCGGGCGCCTGGGCCGCCGCGCGGGACGTCCACGATGAACTCGTCCACCACGCCCTCGGCGTCGAGCTGGACGGACAGGCCGAGGATGTTGGCGCCGCGCCGGCCGAGCGCGGCGGTGAGCTGGGCCAGGCGGCCGGGCCTGTCCTCGATCTCGGTGCGGATGCGGAACAGTGGCATTGGAGCGTTCCCTTCGCGGGGCCGGCGCCCGTTCGATCCCGGCTCGTGTCGGCGACCAGGTTCGCCGACGCTTGTTACGCGGCCGCTACGTCATGGTGTGCCCGCGGTTTCACATACCGGACGGGTACTTGAGCCCTCCCCGCCGAGGGCCTAGCGTGCGGTGGGTGATCGACCCCGTGAGCGGTGAGCACGTCGACGACCGGCCTCCGCGCGGGCCCGCACCGGCCCGGCTCCCGCTGCTGTTCCCCGGCTCCCTCAGCGACGAGCAGCGGCTCCTGTACGAGGCGCTGACCGGCGGGCCGCGCGCCGGCGACCGCCTGCCGCCGTTCATGGCCGACGAGTCCGGACGGCTCCTCGGCCCGTTCAACGCGATGCTGTACAGCCCGTCGGTGGGCCTGCCGCTGCAGGACCTCGGCGCCGCGCTGCGGTTCCGCACCGCGTTCACCAAGCGCGAGCGGGAGATCGCGACGCTGGTCGTCGCCGCGCACGTCCGCTCCGACTACGAGTGGTACGCGCACGAGCGGATCGGGCGCCGCGCCGGGCTCCGCGACGACGAGATGGACGCCCTCCGGGAGGGCCGCGCGCCCATGTTCGCGGACGTACGCGAGCGGGTCGTCTACGAGGCGACGCGGCAGCTCGTCGCCGAGGACGACCTCGGCGACGCGGTGTTCACCGAGGCCGCCGCCACGCTCGGCCGCCCCGCCCTCGTCGAGCTCGTCACGCTCGTCGGCTACTACCGGGCGCTGGCGCTGCAGATGCGCGTCTTCCGGGTCGGCGTCCCGGACGGCATGACCCCGCCCGAGTGGCCCGCCGAGGACGGCGCCGCGGATGACTGAGGTGCTGCGCACGGTACGGCTCGTGCTGCACCCGGTGACGATGGGCGACCACGCCGCGCTGCTGACGCACTGGACCGAACCGCTCGTCCGCCGCCACCTGTTCGGCGACCGGACGGTCTCCGCCGCCCAGGTGCGCGAGATCATCGACGCCAGCGAGCGGGACTTCGCCACCGAGGGGTACGGGCTGTGGGCGCTGCGTCCCGCGCGCTGGAGCGGCGGGATCGACGGGCCGGCGCCGGGCGAGCCGCTGATCGGGGTGGCCGGGCTGGGCCACCGCGACGGGCCGCTCGGCCACGGCGTGGACGTCGAGATCCTCTACAGCCTGCAGCCGGACCGCTGGGGCCACGGCCTGGCCGCCGAGGCGTCCCGCGCGGTCCTCGACTACGCCTTCGGCGTGGTGGGCGTGCCCCGGGTCACGGCAGAGATCGACATGGCGAACCCGGCGTCGGCGGAGATCGCGCTGCAGCTCGGGATGCGCCGCGGGCCCGACGGACCCGCGGGTCCCGACGGCGCCGCCTACTACGCGGCCGACCGCTCCCGCTGGGTCGGGTCCAGCCGCGCCGTCGACGCGGTCCCCGGCTCCCTCAGGCCCGCCTAGGGCCGGACGAGCCGCTGGACGTCCCCGTACGACGGCGCCGGGTGGCCGCCGCCGTCGCCGGTGACGCCGAGGGCCGCGTTGACGGTGGCCTGGAGCGCGCTGCGGAACAGCAGCGAGCCGGTGCTGACGCGGTGCACGCCGAGGCGGTCCATCCGGGCGTACTCGGTCCGGCCCGGCAGGTACAGCACGTTCAGCGGGACGTCCGCGGTGTCGAGAACGGCGCGGATGTCGGCGTCGTCCACGATGCCGGGGACGAAGATCCCGTCCGCCCCCGCCTCCGCGAACGCGCGGGCCCGCAGCAGCGTCTCGTCGCGGTCGGGGTCGCCCAGCCAGAACGTGTCGGTGCGCGCGTTGAGGAACACCGCCGGAGCGGCCTCCTTCACCGCGGCAATCACGGCGGTCTGGTGGGCGACCGGCGCGAGGGTGCCGTCGGCCCGCCCGTCCTCCAGGTTGACCCCGGCGATCCCGAGCGAGGCCAGTTCGGCGACGAGGGCGGCGACGTCCTCGGCCCGCGCGGAGAAGCCGCCCTCGATGTCCACCGTGACCGGGACGGGCAGGCGGGCCAGAACCCGGGCCAGCGCCAGCGTCTCCTCCCGCGTGCCCCCGGTCGCGTCGGTCTTGCCCGCCGCCGCGGCGACGCCGAGGCTGGTCGTCCCGATGGCGGGGAACCCGGCCTTGACCAGTGCCGCGCCGCTCGCGAAGTCCCACGCGTTGGGCAGGACCAGCGGATGATCACCGTGGTGCAGTTCGTGGAATCCCACCGGCGGCCCTCCGTCCCGTGTAAACCGCCCTGGTACTCGGCCTGGCGTCCGGTGGCGGCATTCCCGCCGGGCCGCGGCGCATGCCGCCGACTCTAGGGGCGCCTCGTTTCGACGCCGGCCGAAGTGTCGCGCCGGGCCTCGGGGGAAGGGCGGGCCTCAGGCGGCGGAGACTGGGCCGCCGCGCCACTCCGGTAGCGGGTCGCGGCCGGCCGCCACGTCGAAGGCGGCGCGGGCGAGGAGCCGGGTGGAGTCGAGGGTGGGCAGCGGCGAGACGTCGGGCGTCACCAGGAGCGGGATCTCCGTGCACACCAGCGCGACGGCGTCGCAGCCGCGCTCGGCGAGGTCCTCGATGACCCGCACGTACTCCCGTCGGGACTTCTCGGTGAAGACGCCGTTGACCAGTTCCTCGAAGATGATCCGGTGGACGGTGTCCCGGCCGGCGGCGTCCGGGACCTCGGCGGCGATGCCGCGCGCCGCCAGCTCGCGCGGGTAGACCGGGCCGTCCATCGTGTAGCGGGTGCCGAGGACGCCGACGCGCCTGCGGCCGTCCCGCGCGGCCCGGCCGGCGACGACCTGCGCGATGTGCAGGCCGGGCAGCGGCAGGTCGCCGCCGGGCCGTTCGAGCGCGATGTGCGCGGTGTTGTCCGGGCACACGAAGAAGTCCGCGCCCGCCGCCGCCAGGCGCCGGACGCTCTCCGCGAGCGTCGCCCGGATCGGGTCGTGGTCCCCGGCCTCCCACGCGGGCATGCTCCGCGCGAGGGCGATGAGGTCGAGCGTCACGTCGGGATGGTCGTCGGGGCCCAGCTCGCGGAAGCCCTCCTGGCAGAAGGTCCGGAAGCACAGCGCGGCGCCTTCCGCGCTGTGGGCCAGGATGCCGAGGTGCCTCATGGGGCTCCCTTCCGTCGTTCCGGACGATCTTCAACGAGATCCTAGACGTGACGCCCGCTCATCTGCGCCGGATTCAGCTCGGGCGCTCCAGCGCGACCCGCGGGAGGCGCCTCGCCACCGGCCCCGGCAGCCACCAGGCCCACTTCCCGAGGAGCTGCATGACCGCCGGGACGATGAGGCAGCGGATCACCACCGCGTCCAGGAGGACAGCGACCGCGAGGCCCAGGCCGAACTGCTGCAGCATCCGGCCGGGACTCAGGATGAACGCCGCGAACACGACGATCATGATGGCGGCCGCCGCGGTGATGACCCTGCCGGTGGCGGCCAGCCCCTCGCGGACGGCGTGCGCGGGTTCCCCGGTGCGTTCCCACTCCTCGTGGATCCGGGACACCAGGAACACCTCGTAGTCCATGGAGAGCCCGAACACGATCGCGAAGATCATCACGGGGATGAACGCCTCGATCGGGCCGGGTTGCGCGCCGAACCGCCCGTCCTGGAAGACCAGCGTGATGGCGCCCAGGGCGGCCGCGATCGACAGCAGGTTGAGCACCGCCGCCTTGATCGGGATCAGCACCGAGCGGAACACCACCATGAGCAGGATCGCGGAGAGCCCGACGACCACGGCGACGAACAGCGGCATCCGCTCCGACACCGAGTCGGCGAAGTCCAGGGTGCCGGCCGTGGGGCCGCCGACGAGGTACTCCGCCCCGGTCTGCTGGGACAGGGCGGGGAGGACGTCGTCGCGCAGGCTGTGCACGAGATCCGCGGTCGCCGCGTCCTGCGGCGCGCTCTCGGGGAAGGCGATCACGGTGTGCACCGCGCCGTCCTTCGACGGCAGCGCCGGGGTCGTGGCCGCGATGCCCTCGGTCTGCTCCAGCGTCGCCTGGAGCTGCGCGGCCGAGCCCTCGGTGACCACGACCAAGGGGCCGCTGAACCCGGGCCCGAACCCCTCCGCCAGCAGGTCGTACGCCTGCCGGCTGGTGGAGGAGGGCGCGTCGTTGCCGGCGTCGGCGAAGCCGAGGCGCATGTCGAGGGCGGGGGCCGCCAGGGCGAGCAGGGCGGCGGTGGCGACGAGCAGCGCGGGGACGGGCCGCCGCTGCACGGCCGAGGCCAGCCGCCGCCAGCCGTCGTCGCCGGTCCGGCCCGGGCGCTTGAGGACGTTCCGCTGGATCCGCTTCCCGAACACTGCGAGCAGGGCCGGCAGCAGGGTCAGCGACGCCGCCATGGTGACCAGCACCATCAGCGCCACGGCGAGGGCCACGCCCTGCAGCGAGCCGAGGCCGAGGACGACCAGCCCCATCAGCGCGATGATCACGGTGCAGCCGGCGAAGAAGACCGTCCGGCCGGCGACGTCCAGCGCGACCTGCGTGGCGGCCGCGGGCTCCGCGCCGTCCCGCAGCTCCTGGCGGTACCGGTAGAAGATCAGCAGCGCGTAGTCCACGCCGACGCCCAGCCCGATCAGCATCATGATCGGCGGGGTGAAGTCGGCGACGGTGAACACGTGGGAGGCGAGCCCGATCAGCCCGACCGCCGCGCCGACCGCGAACACGGCGGTGACCAGGGGGACGGCCGCGGCGATGAGGGAGCCGAACAGCAGCACCAGGATGACCAGCGCGGCGAGCATCCCCGCGCCCTCGGCGCCGCCGCCGCCCTCCTCCTGCGCGCCGCGGACGGGATCGCCGCCGAGTTCGATCTGGAGGCCGTCCTGGCTCGCGCCCTGGGCGGTCTCGATGATCTTCGTGACGTGCTCGGACGGCACGTCCTCGGCCGAGCCGTCGAGGGTGACGGTCGCGTAGCCGATGGTGCCGTCCTCGGTGATGGACCCGGGGCCCGGGGGCTGGACGTCGGCGACGCTCGGCAGCGCGCGCACCTTCGCCAGCATCCCGTCGATCGCGGCGCGGTCGCCGCCCAGGCCCTGGCGGTCCTTGAGGACGATCTGGACCGTGGCGCCCGCCTGGAGCGAGCCGTGCTCCTCCATGAGGTCGGCCGCGGCCTGGGAGTCGGTCCCCGGCAGCGAGAAGTCGTTGTGGTAGGCGGAACCGGCGGCCTGCGACCCGGCCGTGATCGCCACGACCGTCACCGCCCAGAGCAGGAGCGCGGCCCAGCGGTGGCGCTGCGACCAGGCGGCCACCCGGCCGAAGACGCCGGTCCGGGCCTGCGCGCCCGTGGCGCCCCCGCCGGAGAATTCTGTCTTCGCGGACATTGCGGTCACCCCCCTTGGCGCCCGCCGAGGCGGACGCCGATGACGGCGCCGAGCACGGCGCAGAGGACGGGCACGCCGATGAAGACGGCCAGCAGGAAGCCGGTGCCGTCGACGTCGAGCGTGTGGTCAAGGACGAGATGGAAGAACACGGCCACCGCCTCGGTGAGGACGAACCCCGCCGCCCCGCCGGCGAGGAAGCCGACGACGCCGCCGGTGGCCTGTCTGGACATTGCGCTCATGCCGTCAGGTTCCGATCACGGCATGCCGCGCGGCATCGGCCCCCGGCGGGCACTTGCGCTACCCCGTGGGTTGCGGGGCCGCGGCCCGGCTACCCCGGCGGTTGCGGGTTCCGGGTCATCCAGCCCGGGTTGACCATGCCGGACTCGTAGGCCAGCACGACCAGCTGGGAGCGGTCGCGCACGTCCAGCTTGGACATGATGCGGCTGACGTGCGTCTTCGCGGTGGCGGGGCTCAGCACGAGGCGGGCGGCGATCTCGTCGTTGCTGAGCCCGGCCGCGACCAGCGCCATGACCTCGCGCTCGCGCTCGGTGAGGGACTTCAGGCGGGGGCCGGGCACGGGCGTCTCGACCCGCCCGGCGAACTCGGCGATCAGGCGGCGGGTGACGGACGGGGTGATCAGCGCGTCGCCCCGCGCCACCACCCGCACGGCGTGGATCAGCTCCTCCGGATCGGTGTCCTTCAGCAGGAACCCGGAGGCGCCGGCCCGGAGCGCGCCGTACACGTACTCGTCGAGGTCGAACGTGGTCAGGATGACGACCCGGACGCCGTCCAGCCGCCGGTCGGAGGTGATCCGCCGGGTGGCCTCCAGCCCGTCCGTGCCGGGCATCCGGATGTCCATCAGCGCGACGTCCGGCAGCAGCTCGCGGCACGCGGCGACGGCCTGGTCGCCGTCCGCGGCCTCGCCCACGACCGTGATGTCGTCCTCGTCGTCGAGGATGGACTTGAACCCCGCGCGCACCAGCCGCTGGTCGTCGGCCAGCAGAACCTTGATCATGCAGCTCCGTTCCCATGGGGCAGGCGGGCCCGGACGAGGAAGCCCCCGCCCGGCCCCGGACCCGCGGTCAGCTCGCCGCCCAGCGCGCGGGCCCGCTCGCGCATCCCGTGGACGCCGGACCCGGCCGCGCCGGCGGCGGGGCCGCGCCCGTCGTCGGCGACCTCGATCACGACGTCCCGCGGCCCCCGTTCGATGCGCACGGTGACCGTGCCGGCGGCGGCGTGCCGGACGACGTTGGTGAGCGACTCCTGGACGATGCGGTAGGTGGCCAGTTCCACACCGGTCGGGGGCGGCCCCCCGTCGCCGGTGATCTCGGCGCGGACCGTGAGCCCCGCCGCCCGCGCCGACTCGACGAGGTCGCCGATGCGGTCGATGCCCGGCACGGGCGCCGTCGGCGCGTCCTCGTCGTCCTTGCGCAGGATCCCGATCGTCGCGCGCAGGTCGCGCAGCGCGTCCCGGCTCGATTCCTTGATCGCCGCGAGGGCCGCCTCGGCCTGCGCCGGATCCCGCTTGAAGCGGTGCAGCGCCGTCCCGGCCTGGACGTTGATCAGCGAGATGTGGTGCCCGGCCACGTCGTGCAGCTCGCGGGCGATGCGCAGCCGCTCATCGCCCGCCGCGCGCTCCCGGGCCTCCCGCAGGTAGACCCGGCGGCTGTGCCGGACCCAGCCCAGCGCCGCCATCGCCACGACCCACCCGGTCAGCATGAACAGGGCGACGCCGTTGACGTCGTCGTTGCCGGAGAGCGTCCCGGCGCCCGTCCCGATGACGATCAGCGCTCCGACGGCGATGGCGGACTGCAGCCGCCCCTGTGCGGCGATCATGTACAGCGCCACGATCGGCGCGATCATCAGCGGGCCGTCGTGCGTGCTCGTGACGTAGTAGACGCCCGTGGCCGCCACCGACACGAGCGCGGCCGCGAGGGGGGCGCGTCGGCTGAAGAACAGCGCCCCGCAGCCGATGGCGATCAGCACCCAGCTGAGGGCGATGCGCGCCCAGGGCTCGTCCCCGGGGGCGAACACCGAATTGAGGCTGCCGACGGAGACCAGCAGCAGGACGCCTCCGGCCGCGGCCTTGTCCGTCAGCCGTCCGCGCATCTCCGGCCAGCCACCCATGCGATCAGCCTAGACGGCCTCCCGGCCAGGGGATTCCCCCGCACGTCGCGCCCGCTCCGGCGCCGCCCGCAACTTCTGGAGTACGTCGCGCCGCCCGGCGGCGACCACGGGTGTAGGCCGGAGCCCCTACGGTGGGAGAGGCCGGTGGTGACGAGAATCTGGAGGCGGCCCGTGGCGTGTCGGATCAGTGAGCTCGTGCTCGACTGCCGCGATCCGGAGGCGCTCGCGGAGTTCTGGTGCGAGGCGCTCGGGTTCGTGGTGCTCCTCCGGGACGGCGACGACGTCGAGATCGGCCCCCGCGAGGGCTTCGGCGGGCTGCAGCCGACGCTCGTCCTCAGCCGCACCGACGATCCCAGGCCGGGCAAGCTGCCGCTGCACATCGACGTCAGCCCCACCGACCGCGACCAGGACGCCGAACTCGAGCGGCTGCTGGCCGCCGGGGCGCGGCACGCCGACGTCGGGCAGACGGGCGAGGAGAGCTGGTACGTCCTCGCCGACCCCGAGGGCAACGAGTTCTGCCTCCTCCGCAAGCGCCTCACCTGACCACCGGCCGTCCGCGCCGCCCGACACCGGCGTTGCGGAGGCAACGGTTCAGCGTGGGGGGACGTGCGCACTCGCGGCAGGCGCGGGCCCTGCCGACCGTCCGTCCCGGTCCGACCGCGGGGGTGTGGCCGGCGGTCAGCCGTCGTAGGTGCGGACGAAGCGGGACAGGAGGCGCGCGAACTCGGCGCGCTCCTCGTCGGTCCAGCCGGCCATTGCCTTGGCGAAGTGCTCGTGGCGGGTGCGGCGGGTGGCGTCCACGACGGCCTGCCCGGCCGGGGTGAGCTCCAGGTGGATGCGGCGGCCGTCCTCCTGGGACGCCACGCGCCGGACGTAGCCGGCCTTGACCGCCTCGGCCACGATGCGGCTGCCGCGCGACGCGTCCACGCCGAGGCGGGCGGCGACCAGGCCGACGCTCATCTCCTGGCCGTCGTGGTCGGGGCCCTCGTCGATGACGTCCACGACGTGCAGGACCTGGACGTCCACCGGGAGGTTGTGCTCGCGGACCGCCGCCTTGCCGAGCCGCTGCCGCGACATGCCGCGCCGCAGCTTGACCATGCTCCGCTCGACGACGTCGACCGCCCGGTCGTCCCCGGCCCGCTCGTGGCCCGCCTCGTCGCGCATGGGGGCCAGTCTAGCTAGGTTGCATCTCACATATGCGTGCGTCTAGCATTCATTTGCTCAAAGCATATAACTGTGAGGTGCACATGAATATGGCGTCCGGGCGGACCGTGCCGATGTGCCGCCGGCACCGGCTGGCGGCGTTCGGCGGGCTGATGCTCGCCGGGCTGATGTCCTCGCTGGACGCGACGGTGCTCGGCACCGCGCTGCCCGCGATCGTCGGGGACCTCGGCGGCCTCGACCGCCTCGCGTGGGTGTCGACCGCGTACGTGCTCGCCACCAGCGTCACCGTCCCGCTGTCGGGGCGGCTGGGGGACCTGTTCGGGCGCCGGCCGGTCCTGCTCGTCGGGCTGCTGGGGTTCCTGGCGGGGTCGGCCGCGTGCGGGGCGGCGCCCTCGATGGGCTGGCTGATCGCGTTCCGCGTCGTGCAGGGCGCCGCCGCGGGATGCCTGATGAGCTCGATGTTCGCGGTGACCGGCGACCTGTTCGAACCGCGCGAGCGGGCGAAGTACCAGGGCTACTCCGCGCTGATCTTCGCGGTGTCCAGCGTCGCCGGGCCGCTGATCGGCGGCCTCCTCACCGACCACGCCTCCTGGCGGTGGGTGTTCTACGTCAACCTGCCGCTCGGCCTGGCCGCCACGGCCACGACCGTACTGTTCCTGCGGCTGCCCGCGCCGGAGGGCAGGCCGCGGATCGACTATCCGGGAATCGTCCTGCTCGGCGCGGCCGTCACCTGCTTCACGCTGTTCACCAGCTGGGCCGGGACCCGGTACGCGTGGGACTCACCCGCCACCGCGGGGCTCGCGGCGGCATCGGCGGCGCTGTTCGCGGCGTGGCTCCTCGCCGAGCGCGGGGCCGCCGAGCCGATCATCCCGCTGCGGCTGTTCCGCGACCGGTCGTTCGCGGTGGCGTGCGCCGTCGCCGCCGTGGGCGGCGCGACCGGCTTCGGGCTCGCCACCTACCTGCCGATGTTCTTCCAGGTCGTCGGGGGAGTGGGGGCGGCGGACTCCGGGCTGCTCGTGCTGCCGATGATGACCGGCCTCGTCGCCGCCGCCGTGCTCGCCGGACGGCACATCTCCCGGACCGGCCGCTACCACCGGCTGCCCGCGGCGAGCATGGCGCTCAGCGCCGCCGGGGTCGGGCTGCTCGCGACGATGGACGCCGGCACCCACCTGTTCACCGCGGGCTGCTACATGGCGCTGCTCGGCTTCGGGGCGGGGCTGTCCCAGCAGGTCGTCGTCCTCATCGCGCAGAACGCCGCGCCGCACCGCGACCTGGGCGCGGCGAGCTCGGGCGTGTTCGCGACCCGGATGCTCGGCACCGCCGCGGGCATGGCGGTGTTCGGCGGCATCGTGTCGAGCCGGTTCGCCGAGGAGATCGGACGCCACACCCCCGGCGGCCAGGTGCCCGCGTTCGACGACGCCGTCCGCCCCGAGGTCCTCGCCACCCTCCCCGGACCCGTGCGGGAGGGCGTCTCGGAGGCGTTCGCAGCGGCCTTCTCCGACCTTTTCCTCACCGCGCTGCCCGTCCTCGCGGTGGGCCTCGCCGCGGCGCTGCTCCTGCGCGACGTCCCGCTGAGGCCGCACGGGCCGCAGACCGGGCGGGACTAGTCGTCGAGGGCGGCGTCGTGGACGAGGAGGGCCACTTGCACGCGGTTGTTCAGCTCGAGCTTCGCCAGCAGCCGCGACACGTACGCCTTGACCGTGGCGACGCTGAGCGACAGCTCCTTGCCGATCTCGCTGTTGGTCCGGCCCTGGCCCACGAGCGCCGCCACGGCCCGCTCGCCTTCGCTGAGCCGGTCCAGCAGCTCCCGCGCGCGGGCCTGGCGCGGGTCGGCGCCGGAGCCGGCGACGTAGGACATCATCTTGCGCAGCACCGCCGGGGACATCATCGGCTCCCCGGCCGCGACCTCCCGGATCGCCCGGATGATGTCCGGCGGCGGGGTGTGCTTCAGCAGGAAGCCGCTCGCGCCCGCCCGCATCGCGCGCACGATGTGGTCGTCGGAGTCGAACGTCGTCAGGATGATGATCTCGGGCGGTTCGCGGCGGGAGCGCAGCAGCTCGGTCGCCGCGAGCCCGTCCAGCCGCGGCATCCGGATGTCCATCAGGACGACGTCGGGCCGGTACTGGTTGACCGCGGCGACGACTTCCGCGCCGTCGGCGACGTCCCCCACGATCTCCAGGTCGTCGGCGTTCGACAGCATCATCGACAGGCCGGCGCGGACGAGCGCGTCGTCGTCCACGATCAGCACCCGGATGGTCGGGGAGTCCATTCCGCAACCCTATGGCCTTCGGGGGCCCTTCCCGGCGGCTAGGGGCGGTGCACCCGCCGTCCGCTGACCTCCCGCGCCGCCAGCCGGAACCACGCCTCGCGCTCGCCGCCGGGCCACGGCTCGACCTGCGCGGCGGCCGCCTTCTCCTCGTCGCTCAGCGGGTGGACGCCGCCGCGCAGCAGGACGCTCCACCCCTCGCGGCTCGCCTCGTCGTACCGGTCGACCTCGAACGCCGCCCTGACCTCGCCGCCGACCACGGACGTCAGCAGGCTGCGGTTCAGCCGGCCCGAGACCGACGTCCGGAAGACCACGGCGTCCCCGTCGACGGCGTAGTTCACCGGGACGACGGTGGGCCCCTCGCCGTCGTCGAAGGCGATCCGGCCGATGCCGCCCTCGCCGAGAAGCGCCATGCACTGGGCCCGCTCGAGTTCTTCGAGGTCGGGCGAGGACGAGGAGTTCGCTGCCATGCCGGTGACCCTTCCCTCCGTCCGGCGGGGACATGCGTGATCTTAGGCGGTCTAGAGCGGCAGGCGGGCGCGCAGCCGGAAGCGGCCGTCGCCGGTGCGGCCGTGCTCCAGCGTGCCGCCCAGCAGCGCCACCCGCTCGGCGAGGCCGACGAGGCCCGCGCCCGAGCCGGGCATCGCGAGCGCGGGCCGGTCCGGCGGCAGCGCGTTGACGATCTCGATGTCCAGGTCCGTCCCGGCGTCCAGCCGCACCTCGACGCGGGCGCCGGGCGCGTGCTTGCGTGCGTTGGTCAGCCCCTCCTGGACGATCCGGTAGGCGTGCCTGCCCACGCGGGACGGGACGCTGCCTGGGTCCGGTATGTGCTCGTCCAGCGTGACGCGGCTTCCGGCGCGCCGCGACTCCTGGACGAGCCCGGACACGTCGGCGAGCGTCGGCTGGGGGCGCTGCGGGTCCGCGCCGGGCGTGTCGTCGCGCAGCACGCCGATCACCTCGCGCAGGTCCTCCATCGCCTCGTAGGCGCTCTGCCGGATGACCCCGGCGGCCTCGCGCTGGTCGTCGGGCGTGTCCGGGCGGAACTCCAGCGCCCCGGCGTGCACGGCCAGCAGCGAGATCCGGTGCGCGAGGACGTCGTGCATCTCGCGGGCGATCCGCTCGCGCTCCAGGAGCCGGGCCTCCTCGACGCGCAGCCGCTGCTCGGTCTCGGCGGCGGCGGCCCGCTCCTTCAGCGACGCGATGAGCATCCGCCGGGACCGGACGAGCATCCCCGTCGTGACCGCCACCGCGTACAGCAGCGCGAAGACGACCGCGCCCTCCAGGAGGTCAGGGGCCGACACGAGCCAGAACATGGCGATGATCAGCGCCAGGCTCGTGGCGGCGGCCGGCAGGGCGACCCGCCAGGGCCGGAGCATCGCCAGGGAGTACACGGCGACCGCGGCCGTGCCGAAGACCGTCGTCGCCGCCCACTGCAGGACGATCATCGCCACCGCGACGGCGAGCGGGTGGCGGCGCCGGAACAGCAGCAGGATGACGAGGGACACCGCGCCCGCCGCCAGTTCGAGGCCGAGGGAGATCTCCTCGTCGGGGTAGGGCGGGTCCTCGATCGTCGCCTGGAGCAGGAACAGGCCGAGGAGGCCGGCCGCCGCGGTGATCCCCGCGTCCCCGAGCCAGTCGCGCCACGATCGCCTGAGGTTCACGAGGCCAACGGTAGCCACGCCGCCCGCCCCGGTATGCGTCCGCAGGTCGGCCACCGCATCGACTTTGGTCGGCGGGCGGGCCGGCCGCCGCCGCTCCTCATTCCACCATTAATACAGTAGTATTCGTAAAAACACGGGACGAGGAGCGCGGCGCCACGGCTGCGGGGAGGGGTGACGGCATGGCGAGCGAGCGCGAACGCCCGCGCCGCCGCGAGGTCCTGGACGTCCTGCGCGACGCACGCGCCCCGCTGGGCGTCACCGAGGTCGCGGAGCGGCTCGGCGTGCACGCCAACACCGCGCGCTTCCACCTGGACGCCTTGGCCGCCGAGGGCGCGGTCGAGCGCACCGTCGAGCAGCCCTCCGGCCCCGGGCGCCCCCGCACCGTCTACGCCGCGCGCCCCGGGATGGACCGCGGCGGCGCCCGCGGCTACCGGCTGCTCGCCCAGATCCTGCTCAGCCGCCTCGCCGCCGACGGCGCGGAGGGGCGCGAGAACGCCGCGCAGGCGGGACGCGAATGGGGCCGGTTCCTCGTCGAACGCCCGCCGCCGTTCCAGCGGATGACCGAGGAGGAGGCCGCCGACCGGCTGACCGCCCTCCTGGACGACCTGGACTTCGCCCCGAAGCCCGCCGGGGACGTCATCCGGCTGCGGCACTGCCCGTTCCTCGAACTGGCCGAGGAGTACGGGCCGCTGGTCTGCGACGTCCACCTGGGGCTCATGCAGGGGGCGCTCACCGAGCTGGGCGCGCCGGTCGAGGCGCACCGGCTGGAGCCCTTCGCCGAGCCCGGCGCCTGCCTCGCGCACCTGCGCCGCGGCTGAGGCCCGGCGCGCCGATCACCGGCAGGCCCCGTCTCAGCGGGTCTTGGCGACCGTGAGCAGGACGGCGGAGTCCTCCAGGGCCTCCAGGCTGTGCCGCGCGTCCGGGATGATGAGGAGGTCCCCGGAGATCCCGTCCCAGGAGTGCTCCCCGCTCAGCAGCCGGACCCGCCCCTGCAGGACCACGATCGTGGCCTCACCGGGGTTCTCGTGCTCCGCCAGCGTCGTTCCCGCGGTCAGCGCGATCACGGTCTGGCGCAGGACGCGCTCGTGACCGCCGTAGACGGTGTCGGCACTGCGCCCGGTGGAGCCGGCCGCGGCGCGCTTCAGCTGGTCACGTGCGTGTGCGTCCAACGAGAGCTTCTGCATGCCCCCAGTCTGCCAGTGATCTCACCGGCCGCACGCGAGGCGGGGGCCACCCGAGGGCGTCACGTCAGCGGGGTGCCGGTGACCGGCTCGCCGGTCGCGCTGCCCGCCAGCCAGTCCTCCCAGGACTTCGCCCACGGCGTCGGCCCGTTGCCGAACCGGAGCTTGCGGGACGTCCCGGTCACCTTGACGATGTCGCCCCGGTTGGAGAAGTCGTAGAACCACTTGGCGTTCCCCGGCGACATGTTGACGCACCCGTGGCTGACGTTGTCGCTGCCCTGCGAGGCGGTCGACCACGGCGCCGAGTGCACGAAGACGCCGCTGTAGGTGAGGCGGACGTTCCACTTCGTCGGGATCCGGTACTCGCCCGGGTTGCCGGTGGTCGCGGAGTCCATGATGATGTCCTTCGCCTTCTCCTGGACGATCATCGTGCCGGTGTAGCTCTCGTGGCCGGGCTTGCCCAGGCTGACGTTGACGCTCTTCACGGTCTCGCCGTTCTTCGTCACCGTCGCGCGGTGCTTGCGGGCGTCCACGGTGGTGATGTGCCGCTCGCCGACGGTGAAGCTCGCGGTGCGGTCCGCGACGCCGTACACGCCGTCGGCGATCCTCACGCCCGCGAGGTGCGCGGTGACCTTCACCTTCTGGCCGGTCGGCCAGTACTCGCGCGGCCGGAACTGGACCTCCTTGTCGCTCATCCAGTACCAGGCGCCCTGGACCGGCTCCGACATCTGGATCTCCAGGGACTTCTCCACCGCGACCTTGCCGGCCTTCGTGGTCACCGGCCTGGACAGCAGCAGCTGGACCGGCATGCCGACGCCCACGGTCTCGCCGTCCAGCGGCGACATCCCGCTCTCCAGCTTCCCCCGGGGTTTCAGCGTCGTGAAGGTGGAGGTCTCGGTGACCTCCTCGCCGTCGTCGCCGGCGCCCTTGGCGGTGACCGTGTACGTCGTCGACGGCCTCAGCGACCACGACGACTTCCATGACGTGCCGTCCTCGGCGAGCGTTCCCTCGGCCTTCGCGTTCTTCTTGCCGTAGGTGAGGGTCACGCCGGTCAGCTTGCCGTTGTCCGCCGTGACGGTGACGGGCTTCTCCGGCGCGACCTGCTTGGTGCCGGTCGCGGGCGTGATGGACAGCGTCACCGCGTCCGAACCCTTGCCGCCGCCCTCGCCGGCTCCGCCCCCGCCGTCGCCGCCGGAGGAGCAGCCGGCGACCGCGATGACCGCCGCCCCGATGACCGCCGCGATCCTCGTCCCGGTCCGACCCTTGAGCACCTGCGAACTCCTCACGCTCGACGCGGGCAACCTCATGGTCAGGGTATGCGCGGTTCAGCGGAAGGCATGCGGGAGTGCCGACACTCTTTCTGTTCCTCATGGTGGAGCAGCGGTTCCGCCAACCCGGGTCAAGGGCGCGGAAGGCCGCTCACCGCGCGGTGGAGGGGCCCGCCGGGAGGTGCGACGCCGCGGCCTCGTCCAGCAGGAACAGGGTCCGCTCCCGCCCCCGGGCCGCCGCGACCGGCGCCTTCACCGGGTCCGCTCCCGACAGCCCGAGCCGGACGGCCCCGGCCTTCGAGTCGCCCGCCGCCAGCACCCACACTTCCCGCGCGGCCCGCAGCACCGGGAACGTCAGCGAGATCCGCGTCGGCGGCGGCTTCGGGGCGTCGTGGACGGCCACCGCCGGGCGCCGCGTCTCCTCCACCGCCGGCATCCCCGGGAACAGCGACGCGACGTGCGCGTCCGGGCCCACGCCCAGCATCAGCACGTCGAACGACGGGACGGCGAACGCCGACCTGGGCGCCGCTCCGGGATGCGCGGCGAACATCAGCTCGTCGGCGTACCGGGACGCCGCGGCCTCCGCGTCGTCGCCGTCCGGCCCGTCCGCGGCCGGCATCGGGTGCACCCGCGCCGGATCCAGCGGGACGTGGTCGAGCAGCGCCACCCGGGCACCGGTCTCGTTGCGCTCCGGGTCCCCGGCAGGCAGGAACCGCTCGTCGCCCCACCACACGTCCACGCGTCCCCAGTCGACCGCGTCGCGTGCCGCGCCGCCGCACAGCGCGCCCAGGACCGCCGTACCGACGCCGCCGCCGGTCAGCACGACCGACGCCGTGCCCCGCGCCGCCTGGGCGTCCGCGATCCGGGTGATGAGCCGGGCCGCGGCGGCCTCGGCGAGCACGCTCTGGTCGCGGTGGAGGAAGACCTCGGGAACGCTCATGCCCCGTCCTCCTCGCCGGCCTGTTCCGCGGCCTCGCCGTCCTGCTGTTCGGCGGGACGCGTCCGCGCCGCCTCCGCCGTCGCCGACAGCGGTTCGCTCGCCACGCCGTCCTCCGTCCCGCCCGCGAGGTCCTTCGCGAACCGGACGGCGGACTCGTGGTACACCTCGTCGGGGTCGAGGCGCCGCAGCTCCTCGGCCAGCAGCTCGGCCATCGGGCGCCGCAGCAGCGACACCTGCCGGTCCGGCTGGCCGGGCCGGCACAGCGTCGCGACCCGCCCGTCCGGCCGGTGGATCTGGATGTCGCCGCCCGTCGTGGCCAGCCGGGCGCCGGTGAGGCCGGGGCCCTCGGAGACCGTCCGGCCGATCGGGACGCCCAGCCGGATCGACAGCCACGCCGCCAGCAGCTCCGCGCTCGGGCTGTCCGGCTCGGCCTCGACCTCGCCGCCGACGATCTCGTCGTGCGGCTGGTCCAGCGCGGCGGCCAGCAGCGACCGCCACGACGTCAGCCGCGTCCACGCGAAGTCGGTGTCGCCCGGCCGGTACCCCTGGGCGAGCTGCGCGAGGGTGCCGAGCCGGTCGCGGGCCGCGTAGGAGTCGGTCACCCGCCGCTGCGCCAGCGTCCCGAGCGGGTCCTTGCCCGGGACCTTCGGGACCTTGCCGCCCGGCCACCACGTCACCACGGGCGTGTCGGGCATCAGCAGCGGCACGACGACCGAGTCGGCGTGCTCGGCGAGCGGGCCGTACATGCGCAGCAGCACGGTCTCGCCCGGCCCGGTCTCGCCCATCCGGATCTCGGCGTCCAGCCGGGACGAGCCGCCGCGCGGGTCGCGGGAGATGACGGTCAGCACCCGGCAGGGGTGCTCGCGGGCCGCCTCCGTCGCCGCGCGCACCGCGTCGTACTGCGCCGACTCGTCCGTCACGATGATCAGGGTGAGTACCATGCCGACGGCCGGGCCGCCCATCAGGTGCCGCGACTGCGTCAGCGCGTCCTGGATCTTGCGGGTGGTGGTGCCGGTGAGGTCGATGTTCATCTACAGCCCCCGTTTCCTCTAGAGCCGCCGCCAGGAGCGCCCGTCGCGCGCCATCAGCTCGTCGGCGCAGGCGGGGCCGTAGCCGCCGGACTTGTACTGGTCGAGTCCGCCGCGGCTCGCCCAGTACTCCTCGATCGGGTCGAGGATCTTCCAGGACAGCTCGACCTCCTCCTGGCGGGGGAACAGCGGCGGGTCGCCGATCAGGACGTCCAGCAGCAGCCGCTCGTACGCCTCCGGGGAGGTCTCGGTGAACGACTCGCCGTAGGCGAAGTCCATGTTGACGTCGCGGATCTCCATCGAGGTGCCCGGCACCTTCGAGCCGAACCGGACCGTGATGCCCTCGTCCGGCTGGACCCGCATGACCAGGGCGTTCTGCCCGAGCTCCTCGGTGTCGGTCTCGTGGAACGGCAGGTGCGGCGCCTTCTGGAACACCATCGCCACCTCCGTCACCCGGCGGCTCAGCCGCTTGCCGGTGCGCAGGTAGAACGGCACGCCCGCCCAGCGGCGGTTGTCGATCTGCAGCTTGACCGCGGCGTAGGTCTCGGTGCGGGAGTCGGCGGGGATGCCGTCCTCCTCCAGGTACCCCTGGACGTTCACGCCGCCCTGCCAGCCCGCCGCGTACTGCCCCCGCGCGGTGGCGGTGGCCATGTCGCCGGACACCCGGACCGAGGAGAGGATCTTGGCCTTCTCGGCGCGGACGGCCTCGGCGCTGAACGACGTGGGCTCCTCCATCGCCGTCAGCGCCAGCAGCTGCAGCAGGTGGTTCTGGATGACGTCGCGGGCCGCGCCTATCCCGTCGTAGTACCCGGCCCGGCCGCCGATGCCGATGTCCTCGGCCATCGTGATCTGCACGTGGTCGACGAACGACCGGTTCCAGATCGGCTCGAACATGCTGTTGGCGAACCGCAGCGCCAGGATGTTCTGCACCGTCTCCTTGCCGAGGTAGTGGTCGATCCGGAAGATCGACTCCTCGGGGAAGACGCGGTGCACGGTGTCGTTCAGCTCCACCGCCGACTTCAGGTCGTGGCCGAACGGCTTCTCGATGACGACCCGGCGCCAGGAGTCGGGGGTGCGGTCGGCGAGGCCGCAGCGCTGCAGCTGCTCCACCACCTGCGGGAAGAACTTCGGCGGGATCGACAGGTAGAACGCGTAGTTGCCGCCCGTGCCGCGGGTGGCGTCCAGCTCCTTCACCGCCATCGTGAGGGCGTCGAACGCGCCCGGATCGTCGAACGTGCCGGGGACGAAGTGCATGCCCTCCGACAGGTGCGTCCAGACGTCCTCGCGGAACGGGGTCCGCGCGTGCTCCTTCACCGCCTCGTGGGCGATCTCCCGGAAGTCCTGGTGGTCCCACTCGCGGCGGGCGAAGCCGACCAGCGAGAAGCCGGGCGGCAGCAGCCCCCGGTTCGCCAGGTCGTAGATCGCCGGCAGCAGCTTCTTGCGGGACAGGTCGCCGGTCACGCCGAAGAGCACGAGCACGCACGGCCCGGCAACCCTGGGGAGGCGCTTGTCCCGCGGGTCGCGGAGCGGGTTGGCTGGGTCGGTCACGAGGCCCCCTTCGATCGTGCGTGCTCCGGCGCCGCCCGTGGCCGCACCGTCTCCGGTGCCGCGGCGCCCAGTGGTACTACCCCTTCAAGCATCCTGCCCTCTCGTGCCGGTGTGCCGGCGTGCCTCCCCGGTCCGCGCCGCCGGCAGCGGCCCGCGGGCGGTGGTGGCCGTCTCCCCCGAGACGACGGCGGTGAACGTCACGGCCGGCGCGCCCCCGCCACCGCCCGCATCGCCTCCGTGAGCCTGCCCGCGCCCTCCACCGGGTCGCGCAGGTGCAGCCGGATCACCGGCAGCCTGCGGTCGCGCAGCGCCCGCAGCTCGGCCAGGGCCCGCGCGAGCTGCAGCTGCGCCAGGCTGTACGGCCGGCCGGGGACGGGGTGGGTGGCGAGCGTGTCGCCCGGCGCCGGGTCGCCGGTGATGATGAGGAACGCGCCGTTGCCCGGCCCGTCCTTGTGCACCGGCCCCGTGGCGTGGGGGTATCCGGGGCCCGGCCCGTAGGCGACGGGGCGCCCGGACGCACGGGCCATGGACGGCGCGAGGTACCGGCCGGAGAAGTCGCCCGACAGGTACGTCATGACCGCCAGGTACCCGTCGTTGGGCACCGAGGCGACCAGCCCGCCGAGGACGGTCTGCAGCTCCGCGCCCGGCGGCCACGGGAAGTCGGCGTGCACCTCGATGCCGTCCTCCACGTACACCGGCCGCTCCGCGGTGAGCGGCCCGCCGCCCGCCGTGCGCAGCATCGTCGCGGCGTCGTCCTCGGACTCCTGGACGACGGTGCTGCCCGCCTCGAACGGGTTCACGCCGAGCAGCCACCCGGCGACCGCCGTCGCGTACTCCCACAGCAGGAACTGCGCGCCGAGCGGCGCCCACACCGAGGTGTCGGACTCGTCCTGCGCCGCCGACCGCGGGTTGATCGACACGCCGTGCACGTCGGGGAAGTCGCCGCGCCCGCCGGGCGGTTCGAACGCCAGCACGCCGCGGCCCCGCTTGCCGGTGCCGACCGCGAGGAGCTGGGAGATCCAGCCGCTCAGCGCGCCCGGCCCGCCGGCCTCGCGCAGCAGCACCTTGTCGCGGGCCAGGCCGCCCGGCCCCTGCTGCGCGCAGCCGCCGAGGACCGCGCCGAGCAGCAGGCCCGGGTTGTCCTCGTCCTTGCCGAGCGACGGCACCAGCGACGCCGCCTCCTCCAGCAGCCGCTCCGCGTCGGCCCCCGCCAGCACCGCCGGGACGAGCCCGTACGCCGACAGCGCGCCGTAGTGCCCCGGAAGATAGGGGTCGGTGAGGCCGATCCGGTAGCCGCACTGCCGGGCGAAGTCGTGCAGCGGGCTCCCGTGGTCGGTGATCACCAGGAACCGGCCCGCGATCTCCCGCTCCGACAGGCCCCGCTCCCGGAACGCGGCCGCGAAGATCCGCCGGTAGGCGTCGCCCTCCAGGGACACGCCCGCTTTGCTGGCCAGCACGACCAGCGTCCGGTCGAGCCGCTCCATCGCGAACGCGAGCGCCGCGGTGTCGCCGCCGTCGAGGACGGTCAGCTCACCCGTGGGCCGCCCGCCGGCGCCCCGCTCCGGCGCCCCGGCGGTGACCGAGGCCGCGTGCGCCTCCATGATCGCCTGGGCGGCGAGGCTCTCCGCCCCGACGCCGATCAGCACGATGTGGTCGAGGCCCGACTGGCGCGCCTCGGCGACCATGCCGTCCACCTGGTTCAGCAGCCCGCGGGAGGCGAACGGCAGGTCGAGCCAGCCCAGCCTGCTGTGGTCGACCGCGCGCCGCCCCCACAGCCGCGGGTCTTTGGCGGCGAGCGCGCCGGGGACGCCGCAGCTGACGAGGTAGTCCCTCGCCTGCAGCGCCGAGTCCAGCACGTCGCCGCGCGTCAATACGTCGAATCCGGACACCGATCCCTCCTGGCCCCCATCGTTTCAGGAGAGAATGGACATTGGCGACCTCTCCCTCGATCTTCTTCGCGCCGCGAACACCGCGTCAGGCGAGCGCCTCGGTGAGCTGGGCGAGCCCTTCCGCCCGGTCGCGCAGATGGAGGCGGAAGGCGGGAGCGCCCAGCGACCGGACCACCCGCAGGTCGCCGAACGCCTGCGCGAGCTGGAGCTCCCCGAGGGAGTACGGCCGCCCCGGGACCGGGACGTCGCCGGTGACGGCGCCGGTGACCTGCAGGAACGCGCCGTTGCGCGGCCCGCCCTTGTGGTACTGGCCGGCCGTGTGCAGGTAGCGCGGACCCCACCCGAACGTGACGGGGGCCGGATGCCTGCGGGCCTTGGCCGCCCGCGCCGCCAGCAGCGGCCGCAGCCCGGCCGCCGCCGCGTCGCCGCGGCGGTCCAGATAGGCCAGGACGGCGAGATAGCCGCCCTCCGGGACGCTCTCCAGCACGACTTCGAGCGCCTCGGTCAGGGTCTGCGCGCCCCGCAGCGCGTCCTCCGCGCCGGCGTGCACCTCCACCGCCCCGGAGACCAGCTCCGGCGGCCTCCGCACGACCGTGGGCGCGGTGCCCTCCTCCGAGCGCAGCAGCGCGGCGGTGCTCTCCGCCGACTGGCCGGTGTCCGGCTCGTCGAACGGGTCGACGCCCAGCACCCGGGCCGCCACCGCCACCGCGTACTCCCACAGCAGGAACTGCGCGCCGAGCGGGCCCGCGACGGTCACCCCGGCCTCGCGCCCGGCACCGGGCTCGTCCGGCCGGCTGCCCAGGATGACGCGGCGCAGATCGGCGGTCAGCTCGAAGCCCGGCGCGTCGACGCTCTCCACCACCACCGGCAGCAGGCCCCTGCCGTCCTTGCCCAGCGCGCCGCCGACCAGCTGCTCCGCCCATCCGGCGAAGCCGTGCAGGCCCGAGCCGTGGTCGGCGATCACGAGCTTGTCGCGGGTGCCGAGCGCGGACGAGGCCAGCACCGCCCCCAGCGCCAGCGCCGGGTTGTCGTAGGGCTGCCGGAGCACCGCCAGCAGCCGGGACGCGTCGTCCAGCAGCGCGGCGACGTCGATGCCGGCGAGCGCGGCCGGCACCAGCGCCCGCGCGCCGAGCGCGCCGTAGCGCCCGTCGACGTCGGGTTCGGCGGGCACGAGGCGGTGCCCCGCCTCGCCGGCGGCCGCCGCGAGCGCGGACCCCTCCTCCGCCACGACGACGAACCGGCGCGCCTGCTCGGCGCCGTCCAGCCCGGCCTCGGCGAACGCGCGGCCGAAGACGCGGCGCAGCGAATCCGCCTCGGCGCTCTCGCCCACCACGGCCACGATCGTCCGGCGCAGGTCGCCCGCGAGGACGCCCGACACCTCGTGCGGGTCGGTGGTGTCGAGGACGACCAGCTCCGCCGGCGCGGCCCCGTCCCGGAAGCGGGTGCGGTACTGGGTGCGGTACATCGCCTCGGCGGCGACCGCGGCACCGCCCGCCCCGGCGAGGACGACCCGGTCCAGGCCGCGGCCGCGGGCCTCGCCCGCCGGCCCGGCGAGCAGGTCCGCCAGCGACCGCGAGGTCTCCGGCAGCTCCAGCCAGCCGAGGCGGCGGGCGGCGAGCGGGGCCGCGTCCGGGCCCCACAGCTTGGCGTTGCGCGACGCCAGCGAGCCCGGCACCCCGTCGGAGACGAGCCGGTCGAGGACCGTCTCGCTCTCGTCGAGCACCGGGCCGCGGATGGTGACCGAGATCCCCCCGGCGGTCACCACCGAGGTCACGCGCCGGCCCTCTTGGACTCAAGCTCGCCGCGGATCGAGTCGAGCATCTCCTTCCACGACACCGCGAACTTCTCGACGCCCTCCTCCTCCAGGACCCTCACGACGTCGTCGTAGTCGACGCCGGCGTCCTTCAGGGCGGCCATGTGGGCGCGGGCGTCGTCGTAGGTGCCCCGGACGGTGTCGCCGCGGATCTGGCCGTGGTCGGCGACGGCCACCAGCGTCGCCTCCGGCATCGTGTTGACCGTGCCCGGCGCGACCAGCTCGTCCACGTACAGGGTGTCGCTGAGGTCGGGGTCCTTCACGCCGGTGGAGGCCCACAGCGGACGCTGCGGGCGGGCCCCCGCGTCCTTCAGCGCCTTCCACCGGTCGGTGCCGGACTTCTCCTCGTAGAGGGCGTAGGCGAGCCGCGCGTTGGCCAGGGCGGCCTTGGAGCGCAGCGCCTTGGCCTCGGCGGATCCGATCTTGTCGAGCCGCTTGTCGATCTCGGTGTCGACGCGGCTGACGAAGAACGACGCCACCGAGGCGATCTTGGAGAGGTCGTGGCCGTTCTCCCGGGCCTTCTCCAGCCCCTCGAAGAACGCGTCGATGACCTTGCCGTAGCGCTCCAGCGAGAAGATCAGCGTGACGTTCACGCTGATGCCCTCGGCCAGCGCCCCGGTGATCGCCGGCAGGCCCGCCTCCGTCGCGGGGATCTTGATGAACAGGTTCGGCCGGTCCACCAGCCACCACAGCGCGCGTGCCTCGGCGACGGTGCGGCGGGTGTCGAGGGCGAGCCGCGGGTCCACCTCGATCGAGACGCGGCCGTCCAGCCCGTCCGTCCGGTCGTACACCGGGCGCAGCACGTCGCAGCCCCAGCGGATGTCGTAGGTGGTGATCGCGCGGGACGCCTCCTCGACGTCCACCCCGCGGACCGCGAGGTCGCGGACCTGGTCGTCGTAGGCGGACCCCTTGCTCAGCGCCTTGGCGAAGATCGTCGGGTTGGACGTGACGCCCACCACGTGCTTGTCCTTGACGAGCTCCGCGAGGTTGCCCGTCCGGAGCCGCTCGCGGCTGATGTCGTCCAGCCAGATCGAGACGCCCTCGTCCGACAGCCGCTTCAGGATCTCGCTCATCGTGTCCTCCTCGTCGCGTCTTCAGTTGCCGGTGGTCTCGCCGCGCCCGGCGTGCCGGACCCCGGCCTTGATCAGGCTGGCCTTCGCCGCCGCGACGACCCGCTCGGCGGTGATGCCGAACTGCAGGAACAGCGTCTTGTAGTCGGCGGACGCGCCGAAGTGCTCCAGGCTGACCGACTCCCCGCTGTCGCCGACGTAGGTGCGCCAGCCGAGGGCGATCCCGGCCTCCACCGACACGCGGGCGTGCACGCCGGGCGGCAGGACCTCCTGCCGGTAGGCGTCGGACTGCTCCTCGAACCACTCGACGCACGGCATCGACACCACGCGGGTCGGCGTGCCCTCGGCCTGCAGCGCCGTCCGCGCCTCCAGGGCGAGCGCGACCTCGCTGCCGGTCGCGATGAGGATCACGTCGGGCCGGCCGCCGTCGGCGTCCGCCAGCACGTAGCCGCCCTTGGCGACGCCCTCCGCGGACGCCAGTTCGCCGCCGCGCTCCAGCGTCGGCAGCTTCTGCCGGGTCAGCGCCAGGCCGGCCGGGCGGTCGGTGTGCCGCAGGATGGTCCGCCAGGCGACCGCGGTCTCGTTGGCGTCCGCCGGCCGGACGACGTCCAGCCCGGGGATCGCGCGCAGCGACCACAGGTGCTCGACCGGCTGGTGCGTCGGGCCGTCCTCGCCGAGGCCGATCGAGTCGTGCGTCCACACGAACGTGACCGGCAGCTTCATCAGCGCCGCCAGCCGGACGGCCGGGCGCATGTAGTCGCTGAAGACCAGGAACGTGCCGCCGTACGGGCGGGTGCCGCCGTGCAGGGCGATGCCGTTGCAGATCGCGCCCATCGCGTGCTCGCGGACGCCGAAGTGCAGCGTGCGGCCGTAGCGGTGGCCGGGGAACTCCTTGGTCTGGAATTCCTCGGGGACGAACGACGGCTCGCCCTTCATCGTCGTGTTGTTGCTGTCGGCCAGGTCCGCCGAGCCGCCCCACAGCTCGGGCAGCACCGGCGCCAGCGCCGCGAGGACGTCACCGGACGCCTTGCGGGTCGCGACGTCGGAGCCCGCCTCGAACTCGGGCAGCGCGTCCTCCCAGCCGGACGGCAGCTCGCGGGCCGCGATCCGGTCGTACTCGGCCGCCCGCTCGGGGTTCGCCTCGCGCCACGTGTCGAACGAGCCGTTCCACGAGGCGTGGTCGGCGCGGCCGCGCTCGGTCACCGCGCGGGCGTGGTCCAGGACGTCCTCCGGCACGTGGAACGACTCGGCCGGGTCCATGCCGAGGATTCGCTTGGTCGCGGCCACCTCGTCCGCGCCGAGCGCGGAGCCGTGGATCTTGCCGGTGTTCTTCTTGTTCGGCGCCGGCCAGCCGATGATCGTCCGCAGCGCGATGAACGACGGGCGGGACGTCTCGGCCCGCGCCGCCGCGTACGCCTCGGCCAGCGCGGCGACGTTCTCCTCGTAGTCGCCGTTCTCCGTCCAGTCGACGCGGTGGACGTCCCAGCCGTAGGCGGCGTAGCGGGTCTGGACGTCCTCCGACAGCGCGATCGCGGTGTCGTCCTCGATGGAGATGTGGTTGTCGTCGTAGAGCACGACCAGGTTGCCGAGCTTCTGGTGGCCCGCCAGCGCGCTCGCCTCGTGGCTGATGCCCTCCTGGACGTCGCCGTCGGAGGCGAACACCCAGACGTTGTGGTCGAAGGGGGACTCGCCCTCCGGCGCGTCGGGGTCGAACAGGCCGCGCTCGCGGCGGGCCGCCATCGCCATGCCGACCGCGTTCGCGAGGCCCTGCCCGAGCGGGCCCGTGGTCGTCTCCACGCCTGCCGTGTGCCCGTGCTCGGGGTGGCCGGGGGTGAGGCTGCCCCACTTGCGCAGCGCCTTCAGGTCGTCCAGCGTCATCGGGTAGCCCGACAGGTAGAGCTGGATGTAGAGGGTCAGGCTGGAGTGCCCGCAGGAGAGCACGAACCTGTCCCGGCCCGGCCAGTGCGGGTCCGTCGGGTCGTGCCGCAGGAACCGCTGGAACAGAAGGTAGGCGGCGGGCGCGAGGCTCATCGCCGTTCCTGGGTGCCCGGAGCCGGCTTCCTCGACCGCGTCCATGGCGAGCGCGCGGACGACGTCCACCGCCCGCCGATCCTGGTCGGACCACTCAAACGTGCTGTTGTCCCTGCTCACGGAACGCCAGGCTCCTCTCGAACCGGTAGTACTGAACAATCTGTGGTGCCGCGCGCCCGGCGCGCGGCACATCGTCCGCCGCGCCCGCCCGCGGCGCGGCCCTGTCTCCCGCCGCCGCTCGGCGGCGCTTTCCGCGGCCGGCGAGGCCGCGCCGCGCCCGCAGCGAGCCTATCGCGGGGGAGGGCCGCCGCAGGCTGGCGCGAAACGCGACCGCCGGGGCCGCGCGTCCGGCCGCCGCGGCCCGGCCAGGGGGGTCCCGGCCGGCGGGGGCCGTGCCGCTCATGCACCCTTGCCCGTAGGCATTCGGGACTAACCCCCCGGACGGGTGATCCAGCGGGTGATCCGGTGACCCGGTGCACGGCTCCGGGAGGGGTCGGACTACAGTGATTGCGCGGTTGACGACACGGCCGCGGCAGCATGACGCAAGCCGAAGTTGCACCACGCCGAGGCCGGCCCGGAACGCGGGGGCGCCGCCGAGGTGGTACGCGATTTCTCATTCCTAGCCAACGTGGACCCGATTGTGACGGTGCTCAGTAACAAGCGCGGGGTCGAGGCCGAGCTCGACGACCTCGGAGACCTCGGCGGCGAGGGTCCGGGGGCGCCGCCGGCGGCCCTCGTGCCGGTGCCCGCGGCGCAGGCGGACGCTCCTCCCAGGACGATCGGCGCGAGCGTGCGGGCCTATGTCGCGCTGACCAAGCCGCGCGTCATCGAGCTGCTCCTGATCACCACCATCCCGGTGATGTTCCTGGCGGCCGGGGGAGTGCCCCCGCTGTCCACGGTGCTGCTGACGCTGGCGTTCGGGACCATGTCCGCCGGCGCCGCCAACGCGATCAACTGCTACATCGACCGCGACATCGACGCCAAGATGCGCCGCACCCGGCGGCGCCCGCTGGCCCGCCACCAGGTCACCCCCGCCCGCGCGCTGGTCTTCGGGATCACGCTGGCGGTGCTGTCCACGGCGGGGTTCCTGCTCGCCGTCAACCCGGTCGCCGCGGCCGGGTCGCTGTTCGCGATCCTGTTCTACGTCTTCGTCTACTCGCTGCTGCTCAAGCGGCGCACGTCGCAGAACGTGGTGTGGGGCGGCATCGCCGGGTGCATGCCCGTCCTCATCGGCTGGGCCGCGGTCACCGGCGGGCTCGCCTGGACCCCGCTCGTCCTGTTCGGCGTCGTGTTCCTGTGGACGCCGCCGCACACGTGGACGCTCGCGATGCGCTACCGCGAGGACTACGCGGTCGCCAAGGTCCCGATGCTGCCGGTCGTCGCCGGGGAGCGGCGCGTCGTCACCGAGAGCCTCGTCTACACGTACGCGACCGTGGCCTGCTCGCTGCTGCTGTGGCCGGTCGCGGGCATGGGCCCGGTCTACGGCGCCGTCGCGGTCGTCCTCGGCATGGTCTTCGTCGCCGAGGGGCACCGGCTGCTGAGGGCCGTGCGCGCCGGGGTGACCGGCGTCCATCTCCGGCCGATGCGGTTCTTCCACCTCTCCAACGTCTACCTGGCGCTGCTCTTCACCGCGGTGGCCGTCGACCCGCTGCTGTTCTGACGGCGGCGCGCCCGGACGGCGGCACCGCACGTAAGGTGATCATCCCGCCGGCGGCGGCTTAGCACTTCGCGCTACCGGCCGTTACGCTTCGCGGCATGGCGCGTGTGGACCCCAAGGCGGTGCTGGAGGGGCGGATCCCGGGCAGGCCCCCGGTCGCCCTCATCGTCGGCATGACCGTGTCGGGGCTGTGCGCCGCGATCGCGCTCGGCATCACCGCCCTCTACGGGGGGCCGGGATTCTGGGTCGGCGCGCTGCTCGCGATCGTCCCGATCCCGATGCTGATCGCGCTCGCCCTCACGCTGGACCGGCTGGAGCCCGAACCGCCCCGCGCCCTGGCGTTCTCGTTCATGTGGGGCGCGGGCGTCGCCGTGCTCGGCGCGCTCGTGCTCAACACCGCCGGGCTGCTGTACGTCACCGTCCCGATCTTCGGTGAGAGCGAGGGCCACTTCGTCAGCGCCACGTTCGGCGCGCCCGTCATCGAGGAGACGCTGAAGGGCGCCGCCCTGTTCGTCATGCTCTGGGTCCGCCGCAACGAGATCGACGGCTTCGCCGACGGGATCGTCTACGCCGCCATGGTCGGCCTCGGCTTCGCGATGATGGAGAACATCACCTACTACATGCGGGCGTACGAGGAGGGCGGCACGGAGCAGCTCGGGGCCGTGTTCATCCTGCGCGGCCTGATCATGCCGCTGAGCCATCCGCTGTTCACCGCGATGACCGGCCTCGGCGTCGCCTACGCCGCCACGCACCGGCGCGGCCAGCTCGTCGCGCCGCTCGCCGGGCTGCTGGGCGCGATCGTCCTGCACGGTCTGTGGAACGGCGCGGCCACGCTCGGCGGGCTCGGCGGCCTCGCCGTCGTCTACGCGCTGGACTTCTGCATCCTGGTCGCCCTGGTCGCCATCGTCTTCATCGAGCGCCGGAGCACCGTGCGCCGCATCGAGACCTACCTGCCGACGTACGCCGCGACGGGGCTGGTGACGCAGCAGGACATCCGGATGCTGCGCTCCCTCCCGGCGCGCCGCGCCGCCCGCCGCTGGGCCCGCCTCGTCGGCGGTCCGGCGGCCGGGCAGGCCATGGCGGACTACCAGCTCGCGGCGACGGAGCTGGTGCTGCTGCACAAGCGCGCCGACCGCGGCGTCGCCGACCCGAACTGGTTCGTCACCCGCCGCGACGCGCTGCTCAGCCTGATGGGCCTGTCGCGGCAGGCGTTCCTGCGCACCCAGGCGGGCGCCAGGGCGCGGCGGGCCGGGGTCCCGCCGTGGGCCGGGCAGGGCCGGTCCGGGTTCCTGCCGCCCCGGCCACCGGATCCTCCCGGCCCGCACGGGAGGTGACCGGGGGCCGGATCACGGCCACCCGGACCCGGCCATACGATTGGTGCCGTGGCAGAGCGATCGTCGTCGAACCTCCCGTCCCGGATGTGGAACGCCGTGTGGCGCCCGACCCCCGGGTCGCTGCGCCTGATCGCGCTGCTCGGCGTCATCGGCAACGTGCTGATCGTCGTCAGCGGCGGCGCCGTCCGCGTCACCAAGTCCGGGCTCGGCTGCCCCGACTGGCCGCGGTGCTCCGGCGACAGCCTCGTCCCCACGCACAACCCCGAGCACCACGTGCTGAACATGTCGATCGAGTTCGGCAACCGGCTGGTGACCTTCGTCGTGCTGGCCGCCGGGCTGCTGGTGTTCATCGCGGCGCTGCGGCTGCGGCCCCGCCGCCGGGAGCTCGTCTGGTGGGCGCTGGCGCAGCCGATGAGCGTCGTCGCGCAGGCGGTCATCGGCGGGATCGTGGTGCTGACGAAGCTGCACCCGACGGCCGTGTCCCTGCACTTCCTCGTGTCGCCCGCGCTGCTGGTCTTCTGCGTGGCCCTGTGGATCCGCGCCGGCGAGGGCGACGCCCCGCCCCGGCCGCTCGCGGGCCCGTGGACGCGCCGCCTCACCGCCGCGCTCCTGGTGTCGTGCGCCGCCGTCCTCGTCGCCGGGACCGTCGTCACCGGTACCGGCCCCCACGCGGGGGACGCCGACTCCCGCCGGTACGGCTTCGACATCACCGACGTCGCCCGCGTCCACAGCACGCTGGCCTGGGTGACCACCGCCCTGACCGTGCTCGTCATCATCGCCCTGTACCGGACGGGCGCCCCTGCGGCCGCCCGCCGCCGCGCGCACGAGCTGGCCGCGCTCATCGTCTTCCAGGGCGTCGTGGGCTACGTCCAGTACTTCCTCGGCGTCCCCGAGGGCCTGGTGCTGCTGCACATGCTCGGGTCGGTGCTGATGTGGATCGCGGCCATCCGCCTGTTCTTCGCCCTCCGCGACCGCGGTGAGGTCCCCACCGCCGCGCCGCCCGCCGCCGAGGCGCCCTCCGCCCAGAGCAAGAGCGAGAGCCCTCAGCCCGCGTAACGGGCCCGGGGAGCGAGTCGAACTCTCGCCGGTGCCGGGTCAGGTCTTCCGGAGGAAGGCGCGGAGGCGGTCCAGCGGCCAGGTGTTGACGACGTCGTCGGGCGTCAGCCAGCCGCGCTGCGCGGTGCCGACGCCGTAGCGGATGTTGCGGTGGTGCCCGACGGAGTGGGCGTCGGTGTCGACGGAGAACCTCACCCCGTACCGCTTGGCGCGGCGGATCAGGTCGGCGGGCAGGTCCAGCCGGTCGGGGAACGAGTCGACCTCCATGGCGGTGCCGGTGCGGGCCGCGCAGCGGAACACCTCGTCCCAGTCGGCGTCGACGGGCGAGCGGCGGCCGATGCTGCGGGCGGTCGGGTGGCCGATCACGTGGACGTGCGGGTTCTCGCAGGCGCGGACGAGGCGCCGGGTCATGGCGTCCCGGTCCTGGGTGAAGTGCGAGTGGACCGAGGCGACGCAGATGTCGAAGCCGGACAGGAAGTCGGCGTCCCAGTCGACACCGCCGTCCGGGTCGATGTTCAGCTCGGTGCCGTGGAGCAGCGTCATGCCGGGGTACTCGGCCTGCAGTTCGGCGACCCTCTGCCGCTGGGCGAGCATCTTCTCGTCCGTCATCCGCTGCATGAACAGGTTCGGCGCGTGGTCGGTGATCGCGTAGTACTCCAGGCCGCGGGCGTGCGCGGCGGCGACCATGTCCTCCAGGGAGGCGATGCCGTCGGTGAGGTCGGTGTGGCTGTGCAGGTCGCCGCGCAGGTCCTCGACGGTGACCAGCCGGGGCAGCTCGTCCGCCAGGGCCGCCTCGATCTCGCCGGTGTCCTCGCGGAGCGCCGGGTGGATCCAGGGGAGGCCGAGCCGCTCGTAGACCTCCTCCTCGGTCCCGGACGCGATCAGCTCGTTCGACTCGGCGTGGAACAGCCCGTACTCCGACAGCTTGAGGCCCGCCTTCACGGCGATCTCCCGGGTGCGGATGTTGTGCGCCTGCGACCCGGTGAAGTACTGCAGCGCGGCGCCCCACGACTCGGGCGGGACGACGCGCAGGTCGACCTGGAGGCCCTTGGCGGTGCGGATCGAGGTCTTCTTCTCGCCGCCGGCGATGATCTCGGCGACGAGCGGCAGCGCGGTGAACGCCGCCATGACCGGCCGCGGGTCGCGGGACGCCGCGAGGACGTCCACGTCGCCGATCGTCTCCCGCATCCGGCGCAGGGAGCCCGCGTGCTCGCAGCGCTCCACCTCCGGCAGCGCGGACAGCGCCGCGACCATCTCGTCGGCCACACTGGCGGCGGCGTCGACGAGCACCCGCTCGCCGGAGCTGCGCAGCAGCTCGATGCCGTGGAGGATGTTCTCCTCCGTCTTCGGGCCGAAGCCCTTGAGGCCGCGCAGGCGGCCCTCGCGGATCGCGATGGACAGCTCGTCCACCGAGGAGACTCCCAGCTCCTCGTAGAGGGCGAGGGCCTTCTTCGGGCCGAGGGTCGGGATGGCCGTCAGCGCCCTGACCCCGGCCGGGATCTGGGTGCGCAGCTCCTCCACCTGCCGGATGGTGCCGGTGGTGGTGTAGTCGAGCACCTTCTTGGCGATCGCCTCGCCCACCGTGGGGATCTTGCGCAGGCCGGCCAGGTCGAGGCCGGAGATGTCGTCGGGATGCCCGGCGATGGCCCGCGCGGCCTTCTCGTACGCCCTGATCTTGAAGGCGTCGCCCCCGGTGATCGAGAGGAGGTCGGCCAGTTCCTGGATGAGGTCAGCGGCCTCGTCGTTCGCGCGTGCCATGCCCCGAGTCTAGGAGCCGGCACCGACGTTTCCCGTGCCCGCCGGGCCCCGCCCCGGAGGTCAGCGCAGCGGCGCGAGCGGGCCGCCCGGATTGTCCATCCGGCCGCGCAGCACCTCGTCGGCGATCGCGGACACCTCGTCCTGGGCCAGCCGCCGGTAGCCGTCGGCGGTCACCACCGCGATCGTCGGGTAGATGCGCCTTGACTGATCGGGTCCGCCGGTGGCGGAGTCGTCGTCGGCCGCGTCGTAGAGGGCGTGCACGCAGACGGTCGCGGCGTCCTCCTCGGAGAGGTCGCGCCGGTAGAGCTTCTTCAGCGCGCCCGTCGCGTAGGGGGAGCCGGAGCCGTCCGCGTGGAAGTCGCGGGCCTCCTGCGGGGCGCCGGTGATGTCGTAGGTGTAGATCCGGCCTTCGCCGGCGTCGGGGTCGTACCCGGCGAACAGCGGGACGACCGCGAGCCCCTGCAGCGCCTGGGCGAGGTTGGCCTGGACGACGGCGCCGAGGCGGCGGGCCTTGCCCGGAAGCGACAGCGGGACCGTCTCCATCTTCTCGTAGTGCTCCAGCTCCACCTGGAACAGCCGGACCATCTCCAGCGCGAGCCCGACCGTCCCGGCGAACGCGACCGCGGAGTACTCGTCGCCGCGCTGCACCTTGTCCAGGTCGCGGTAAGCGATGCGGTTGCCCTGGGTGGCGCGCCGGTCGCCGGCCATCATGACGCCGCCCGGGAACGTCAGCGCCAGGACGGTGGTGCCGTGCGGCAGCTCGGGGACGTCCCCCTCCGGCACCCGGTTGACGGGCAGCAGCTCCGGGGAGTGGAGGCGCAGGAGGTCCACGAACGACGCGGGCCCCGCCTCGAAGAACTCGGGCGGTATCCCCTGGTCCTGGCTCCGACCGATCACGGCGGCTCCTCTCCGTTCCGTCGTGCTGACGATCTCGCGGTCCGATCCTTCCACGCTGCCACACAGACCTGCCACTCACACGCCACCGCTAGGCCTCCGGGGCCTCCGGCGGATTCCGCTGCCCGCGGGTCACGCCCACGCAGGCGGCGACGACGCAGCAGACGGCGACCCACTGGCGGAAGGTGAGGAACTCGCCGAGCAGGAGCATCCCCACCAGCGCGGCGGCCGCGGGCTCCAGGCTCATCAGGATCCCGAACACGCGGGCGGGCATGCGCCGCAGCGCCTCCAGCTCCAGCGAGTACGGGATGACCGACGACAGCAGGCCGACGCCCACGCCGATCAGCAGCAGCTCGGGGTCCAGCATGGCGGCCCCGGCGGACGCCGCCCCCGCGGGCAGCACGACCGCCGTCCCGACGATGCTGGCGAACGCGAGGCCGGTGGTCCCGGAGAACCGCTTGCCGGTGGCGGCGGTGAGCAGGATGTAGGCGGCCCAGCACACCCCGGCCAGCAGCGCGAACGCGACGCCGACGGGGTCCAGGCCCTCGGTGCCGCCTCTGGCCAGCAGCACGACGCCCGCCCCCGCCAGCACGACCCACAGCGCGTCCCGCGGGCGCCGCGACGCCACGATGGCCACCGTGAGCGGTCCGAGGAACTCGATCGTGACCGCCGCGCCGAGCGGGATCCGCGCGAACGACTGGTAGATGGACACGTTCATCAGCGCGAGCGCCAGCCCGAAGCACGCCGCGATGGCGAGGCTGGACCTGGAGTGGTCGCGCAGCACCGTCCGGAGCGCCTTGCGCGCCAGGAAGCCCAGCACGATCGCGGACGTCAGCAGCCGCATCGACACGACGGCGCTCGGCGGCAGCCGGTCGAACAGGTGCTTGGCGAGCCCGGCGCCGACTTGGACGGAGATGATGCCGAGCACGACCAGCGCGGGCGGCGGCACCGAGCCCAGCGACAGGATCCGGGCGCGCCACGACGGGGCGGACGCCCCGCCGAGCGGCTCGGGCGTATCAGCGAGCGCCATCGGCTACTCCCACCGGAAGAACCGGGCCGCGAGCGCGAGCCCCGCGACCGCCCAGACCGCGAGGACGAGCACGGGGCCGGCCGGGAGCGCCGCGCCGTCGCGCAGGACGTCGCGCAACCCCTCGGCCAGCGCGGAGATCGGCAGCAGCTCCAGAGCGTCCCGGACCGGGGCCGGGAACTCGTCCAGCGGGAAGACGACCCCGCCGACCGCCAGCAGCAGGACGTAGACGAGGTTCGCGCCGGCGAGGGTCGCCTCCGCGCGCAGCGTCCCGGCCATGAGCAGCCCGAACCCGCTGAACGCGGCCGTGCCGAGCAGCAGCAGGACGACCACCGAGAAGGGGTCGCCGTGCGGCTCCCAGCCGAGCGCCAGCGCCACCGCGCAGATCACTGCGGCCTGCAGCGCCTCGACCGCGACCACGGTGAGGGTCTTGGCGGCGATGAGCCCGGCACGCGGCAGCGGCGTCGCGCCGAGCCGCTTGAGCACGCCGTAGCGCCGCTCGAAGCCGGTGCCGATGGCCTGCCCGGTGAACGCGGTCGACATCACCGCGAGGGCGAGGATGCCGGGGGTGAGGAAGTCGACGCGTGGCCCGTCGCCGAGGTCGAGCAGGGACGTGGCGCCGAACAGGACGAGCAGCACCACGGGGATGATCAGCGTCAGCAGAAGCTGCTCGCCGTTGCGGAGCATCGTGCGCAGCTCGTAGCGCGTCTGCGCCAGGATCATCCGCGGCAGCGGCACGGCGGCGGGTGCCGGGGTGAGGTCCAGCGGCGCCGCCTTCGGGGGGGCGGCCTCGTGCGGGGTGGTCACGGGCGCAGCTCCCGTCCGGTCAGCTCCAGGAAGACGTCCTCCAGCGTGCGGCGCTCGATGCGCAGATCCTCCGTCATGACGCCGTGCGAGGCGCACCAGGCGGTGACGGTGGCCAGCAGCTCGGGGCGGACGTCCGCCTCGATCAGGTAGTGCCCCGCGGGCGACTCCTTCGCGGCGCACCCGGCGGGCAGCGCCGACAGCAGCTCCTCCAGGCCGAGGCCGGGCCGGGCGCGGAAGCGCAGCTGCCGCTCAGCGCCGGTCAGCTCCTCGGGCGCGCCCTCGGCGACGACCTTGCCGTGGTCGACGATGACGACGCGGTCGGAGAGGCGCTCGGCCTCCTCCATGTTGTGCGTGGTGAGGACGACCGACACCCCGGCGGCCCGGAGCTCCCCGATGAGCTCCCAGGTCGAGCGCCTGGCCTGCGGGTCGAGCCCGGTGGTGGGCTCGTCCAGGAAGACGAGCTCGGGCCGCCCGACCACGGCGACGGCCAGCGAGAGCCGCTGCTGCTGCCCGCCCGACATGCGGCGGAACGGGGTGCGGGCGTGCCCGGACAGGCCGAGCCGCTCCAGCAGGGCGCGCGGGTCGAGCGGCGCCGCGTGGAACGAGGCGACGAGGTCGAGGAACTCCCCGGCGCGGGCCGTCGCCGGCACGCCCCCCGACTGCGGCATCACGCCCACCTTCGGCTTCAACGCCCGCCCGTCCGCGGCCGGGTCGAGGCCGAGGACGCGGACGGTGCCCGAGTCGGCCCGCCGGAACCCCTCGCAGATCTCGATCGTGGTGGTCTTGCCGGCGCCGTTGGGGCCGAGCAGCGCGGTGACGGCGCCCCGGGCGGCGCTGAGCGACAGGCCGTCCACGGCCGTGACCGCGCCGTAGCGCTTGACGAGCGAGTCCAGCTCGACGGCGCCGCCTCCGGGGGGTGTCATGCCGACGAGTTTAGATCTGGGGCCTGACCGGTTCGTTCGGGGTCCCGCCGGTGCGCCGCGTGAAGATCGGGTAAAGCCGCCCGGTACCGGGCCCGGCCGCGCCGGTCCGCCGCACACGGCGCGGTACGCGGCAGTTTCGTTCGCGCGGGCCGGGGGAGGTCACCGCCTGTCGCCGGTGGTCCGCGCCGAGCCGGGGCTTCGCGGCACCGCGGCCGCGCCGAGGAGGTGGGGATGCCGTTTCACGTCGATTCGGAGGTCGGGCGGCTGCGGGGCGTCCTGCTGCACCGGCCGGAGCTGTCGCTGAAGCGCCTCACCCCGTCCAACGCCGCCGGCCTGCTGTTCGACGACGTGCTGTGGGTGCGGCGGGCCGTGGAGGAGCACGAGGAGTTCGAGGACGTCCTGCGCTCCGAGGGCGTGCGGACGTACCTGCTGATCGACCTGCTCAGGGAGACGGTCGAGATCCCCGAGGCGCGCAAGCACATCCTCGACGCGGTCGTCGACCCGCACTTCTACGGGCCCCTGGCGACCGACGCCATCCGCAACTGCTTCGACGCGATGGATCTGGACGAGCTGTCGTCGTACCTCGTCGGCGGGATCACCAAGCGCGAGATGCTGGAGCGGATGCAGGCGCCGGCGTCCATCGCGTTCCACTCGATCGGGCCGGACGGGTTCATCCTCCCGCCGCTGCCCAACCACCTGTTCACCCGCGACCCGTCCTGCTGGATCTACGACGGCGTCTCCATCAACGCCATGCGCAAGAAGGCGCGGATGCGCGAGACGGTGAACATGGAGGCCGTCTACCGCTGGCACCCGATGTTCGCGGGCGGCTACGACGCCCCCGAGGCGGGCGGCTACCACGTGTGGAACCGCGGTACCCGGATGGCCCCGGCGACGCTGGAAGGCGGCGACGTCCTGGTCATCGGCAACGGCGCGGTCCTGGTCGGGATGAGCGAGCGGACGCAGCCGCAGGCGGTCGAGATGCTCGCGCAGTCGCTGTTCGCCGCCGGCTCCTGCTCCCGGATCGTCGCGCTCCGGATGCCGCAGAAACGGGCGTTCATGCATCTGGACACCGTGATGACGATGGTCGACCACGGCGTGTTCACCACCTACGCGGGCCTGGGGCTCCTGCCGTCCCACACCGTCGAGCCCGGCGACACCGAGAAGGAACTGAAGATCACCGACCACCCCCCGGAGGACATGTACAAGGCGATCGCCGCCGCCCTCGGCGTCGACGACGTGAAGGTCCTCACCCCCACGCAGGACGTGTTCGCCGCCGAGCGCGAGCAGTGGGACGACGGCAACAACGTGCTGGCCCTGGCGCCGGGCGTGGTCGTCGCCTACGAGCGCAACGCGACGAGCAACAACCACCTGACCGCGAACGGGATCGACGTCATCACGATCCGCGGCAGCGAGCTGGGGCGGGGACGCGGCGGACCGCGCTGCATGACCTGCCCGATCGAACGGGACGCCTGAGGGCACCGCCCCGGGAGG
>NZ_SMKB01000279.1:0-8730 GCF_004348575.1 Actinomadura sp. 7K534 | reverse complement strand
CCCAGGAAAAGGACCTCTACCTGGATTCCACGGCCTAGCCCGTCCGCCCACACCCGCGCTGGTCCTGGTGCCGGCCGGGTCGACCGAGCAGCACGGGCCGCATCTGCCGCTGTCCACCGACACGGTGATCGCCGAGGCCGTCGCCGCGCGGGCGGCCGGCGTCCTGCGCGACGCCCGCCTGGACGAGGGGGTGGCGGGGCCGGTGCTCATCGCGCCGGCGATCGCCTACGGGGCAAGCGGCGAGCACGCCGGGTTCCCCGGGACCGTCTCGATCGGCCACGAGGCGCTGCACGCCGTGATCGTGGAGACCGTGCGCTCGCTCGCGGAGTGGGCCGGGCGCGTCGTCCTGGTCAACGGGCACGGCGGCAACGTCGCGACGCTCGACGCCGCTGTCGCCCGGCTGCGGGGCGAGGGCCACGACACCGCCTGGGTCGGCTGCGGCGTCCCGGACGGCGACGCGCACGCCGGGTTCACCGAGACGTCCGTGATGCTGCACCTGGCCCCCGGCCTGGTGCGGCCGTTCCACGCGGTCACCGGCGAGACCCGCCCGCTCGCCGCGATCATGCCGGAGCTGGTCGCGCGGGGCGTGCGCGCCGTGTCGCCGTCGGGGGTGCTCGGCGACCCGGCGGGGGCGTCCGGTGCGCACGGCCGCGAGATCCTGGCGGCCATGGTGGCGGCCGCCGCGCGCCGGATCGGCGGCTGGCGGGTGGACGGCCGCGGCCGCCTCCTCGAACCGGGCGCGGCGGCCGCGGAGGCCCGGCCGTGAAGCTCCCCGCCGGCTTCGCCGTCGCGCTGGACCGGGACACCTCCTTCTGGTCGGGCGGCAGGGTGGCCACCGGCGGCTCCCCCTGGAAGGTGGTGCGGCTCGCCGACACCGCCGGCCCGCACCTGGCGGCGCTGCGCCGCGCGGGCGCGCGGGGGCTGGCGGACTCCTCGCCCGTCGGGCGGGCGCTGGCCCGCCGCCTCCTCGACCTCGGCATGGCGCACCCGGTCCCGGCCCCGCGTCCCGGGCCGCACGACGTGACGGTCGTCGTCCCGGCCTTCGGGCGGGCGGACGAGCTGGACCGATGCCTGGCGGCCGTCAAGGGCGTGCCGGTGATCGTCGTGGACGACTGCTCGCCCGACCCCGGTCCGCTGCGCCGCGCGGCGGAGGCGCACGGGGCACGGCTGGTCCGGCACCCCCGCAACCGGGGTCCGGCCGCCGCGCGCAACACCGGGCTCCGCCTGGTGGAGACGCCGTTCGCCGCGTTCGTGGACTCCGACTGCCGCCCCGGGGACGGGTGGCTCGACGTGCTCGTCCCGCACTTCGACGATCCCCGCGTGGCCGCCGTCGCCCCGCGGGTGCTGCCGGACGGCCATGTTCCGGGCGGCGGCTCCGCGCTGCTGGCCCGCTACGAGGCCGCCCGGTCGTCCCTGGACATGGGCGCCCGGCCCGCGCTCGTCCGCCCCGGCGGAAGGCTGGGGTTCGTGCCGACCGCGACGCTGCTGGTGCGCGTGTCAGCGGTAGAGGGGGACGCGTTCGACGAGGAACTGCGGCTGGGCGAGGACGTCGACTTCGTGTGGCGGCTGGGCGACCGCGGGTGGCACGTCCGGTACGAGCCGGCCGCCCACGTCACGCACAGCGGGCGGCTGCGCCCGCTGGACTGGGCGCGGCGGCGCCACGAGTACGGCACGTCCGCCGCCGACCTGGCCCGGCGGCATCCCGGCAGGCTCGCCCCCGCCCGCCCGTCGGCGTGGAACCTCGCCGTCCTAGGTCTGCTCGCGTGGGGACGCCCGGGTGCGGCCGCCGCGTGCGCGGGCGTGTCGGCGGCGCTGCTGACTCGGCGCCTGTCGCGGCTGCCCGGCGGCCGGGGCCTGGCCGTCTCCCTGGTCGGCAGGGGCGTCGTCGCCGACGCCGCCGCCGTCGGGCACGCGCTGCGCCGCGAATGGTGGCCGCTCGGGCTGCTCGCCCTGGCCGCCGCCCCGCGCAGCCGCCCGGCCCGCGCCGCCGCCGCGGCGATGCTGGCGCCGGTCGCGCTGGAGTGGCTGCGGGAGCGGCCGGCGGTCGACCCGGCCCGCTACACCGTCCTGCGGCTCACCGAGGACGCGGCGTACGGGTCCGGGGTCACGGCCGCGGCTGTCCGTGCGCGTTCGGCCGCTCCCCTGCGCCCGGACATCCGCCTTCCCGACATCCCCTTTCCGAAGGCGCTGCGCCGGCCGTCATGACGGGTCGGCCCCGTCGTAGACGAGGAGCCCGTCGTCCCGCAGGCGCGCCCCGGACGTGGGCGGATGCTCGGTGAGCCGGCCGTCGTGGGCGAGGTGCAGCACGGCCCGGCCGCGGACGAGCACCGCGAAGTCGGCGATGAGCCGGCGGTGGCAGCGCCACCACACCGACTCGCTGCACATGACGGCCGTGCGGTCCTCCCCGGCCTCGTCCAGCAGGTCGTCCATGGCGGCCAGGAAATCGGGGTCGCGGGTGTGCCCGGCGTACCCGCGGAAGGAGGCGTTGCGCCAGAACGTGTCGGGCGAGTCCGGCGCCGCCCGGCGGAAGCCGCCGAGCCGCCGCTCCCACCGGTACCCGATCCCCGCGGCGGGCAGCCACTCCGCCAGGTCGTCGCGCCGCGCGTCGGGGTTGCGGCGGCTGCCCGGCGCGGTGCGCACGTCCACCACCCGCCGCACCCCGGCGCCCTGCAACAGGGGCGCCAGCTCCGCGCGCCCGGCGACGCCATGGCCGAAGGTGATGAGCGGTTCCACACGATCCTCCTTCCCGCAGCCGCGGGAACCATGGGGCGCGGGCTCAGATCGCCATGACGGCGGCCTTCGGCTCGGTGAAGAACTCGCGGCTGTAGGTGCCGCCCTCGCGGCCGATGCCGGAGTCGCCGGCCCCGCCGAACGGCGCGCGCAGATCGCGGACGAAGAAGCAGTTCGTCCACACGGTGCCGGCCCTCAGCGCGGCCGAGACGCGGTGCGCCCGGGAGAGGCTCTCGGTGAACACCATGGCGTTCAGGCCGTACCGCGTGTCGTTCGCCGCGGCGACGGCCTCGTCCTCGGTGCCGAAGGGCGTGACGGTGACCACCGGGCCGAAGATCTCCTCGCGGCGCACCCGGGCGTCCGGCGGCGCGTCGAGGACGACGGTCGGCCGCACGAACAGCCCCTCGTCCGCCACGCCCCCGGTGACGATCTCGCCTCCGTCGCCGGGGACCCCGTCGATGTAGCCCTTCACCTTCGCGTAGTGCTCGGCTGAGGACAGCGGGCCCAGCTGGGTCGCGGGGTCCTTCGGGTCGCCGGGCACCAGGGCCTCGGCGGCGGCGACGAAGCGCTCCAGGAACGGGTCGAAGACCTCCCGCTGGACGAACAGGCGGCTTCCGGCCAGGCACACCTGGCCCGCGTTGCCGAAGATGGCCTTCACCGACCAGGAGACGGCGAGGTCGAGGTCGGCGTCGGCGAACACCAGGTTGGCGCCCTTGCCGCCCAGCTCGAAGCTGACCGGGGTGAGGTTCGCCGCCGCGGCGGCGGCGATGGCGCGTCCGGTGGCGGACTCGCCGGTGAAGGTGATGCGGTCCACGCGCGGGTCGGCGGTCAGCGCCTCGCCCGCCGAGCCCGGCCCGAAGCCGTGCACGACGTTCAGCACGCCGGGCGGCATCCCGGCCTCCAGCGCCAGCCTCGCCAGCAGGGTCGCCGACGCGGGGGTCTGCTCGGCGGGCTTCAGCACCACCGTGTTCCCCCACGCCAGCGCGGGGGCGACCTTCCACGTCTCCAGCATCAGCGGGAAGTTCCACGGCGCGATGGCGGCGACGACGCCGGCGGGCTCGTACCGGGTGTAGGCGTGGTGGCCGCTGTCCATCGGCAGGGTCTCGGCGGACGACAGCCGCGCGTGGTCGGCGAAGAAGCGGAAGTTCGCCGCCGACCGCGGCACGTCCTTCGACCGCGTGTCGGCGATGGGCTTGCCCATGTCGGTGGTGTCGGCCATCGCGAGGGCGTCCAGGTTGGCCTCGATGAGGTCGGCCAGCCGGTGCAGGACCGCGCCGCGCTCGGCGAACCCCATCCGCGGCCAGGGTCCCTCGTCGAAGGCGCGCCGGGCGGCGGTGACCGCCCGGCCCGCCTCCTCCTTCCCGCCGAGCGCGACCCGCGCCCAGGGCCGCCGCGTGTACGGGTCGACGGTGGGGAGGCTCTCGCGGGACTCGGCCTCGCGGCCGTCGATGACATGCGGGATCAGGTCCATCGCTGCTCCTCGTCGCGTTCCTCGATCGTCACGTCCCCGGCGGCCCAGTGCGCCGCCGGCACCTCCCGGAGGATGACGCGGATACTGGCGCGGGGCGCGCCGATGGCGGCCTCCGCCGCGTCCGTCAGCCCGCTGATGAGCGCGCGCAGCTGCTCCGGCGGACGGCCCTCGACCAGGCTGACCTCGATCAGCGGCATCAGCGGTCTCCCCTCGTCCGGCCGAACGCGGCGGCCGCGTCGCCGAGGGCGGTGACCTCGGCGAAGACGGTGCCCATCAGCCGCAGGCTGTTCAGGTGCAGGTCCTCGAAGTACCCCGCGACGGCCTCCCGCGGCACGATCACCCGCAGGTCGCGGAAGAACGCCGACCGGACGGTCGACTCGACGCAGAAGTCGGTGCGCACGCCCGCCACCACGAGCGCGCCGGCGCCGAGGCCGCGCAGCAGGTCCGCCAGCCCGGTGCGGTGGAACGCGTCGAAGCGGGGCTTGACGACCTCGTGGTCGCCGGGCTCGCGGTCCAGGCCGGAGACCAGCTCGCAGCCCCAGGTCCCGCGCCTGAGCCCCTCCTTGCGCAGGAAGGGGCTCCGCTCGGCGAGCAGCCCCACGTCGGCGTCCTCGGCCCATTCCATCCGCACCCAGATGACCGGGTCGCCGGCGGAGCGGGCGGCGGCGGCGAGCGTGTTGACGTTCCCGACCAGCTCGTCCAGGCCGGTGACGCGGAGCCCGGCCGCCGCGAACACGCCGTCGGGGTGGCAGTAGTCGTTCTGCATGTCGATGACGACCAGGGCCGTCCGCGGACCGCTCATGCCCCGCCCCTCCGGGAGGCGGTCAGGGCGGCGTGCGCCGCGACGGCCGCGGACAGGCGCCGGGGGTCGTCGCCCGCGATGGCCTCCACCAGTTCCCGGTGGACGGCGGTCCCGTCCGGTGATGAGCCGCCGTCCCCCGCGTACGGGCCGTCCTCGTCCGGCTCGTCGGGCGTGACGCCGCGGAGCCGGTTCTCCACGAACTCCAGCAGGGAGATGTAGGTGTGCTGGAGGACCTTGTTGGGAGTGATCTCGGCGATCCTGCGGTGCAGCGCCCAGTTGGCGGCGAGGCGGCCGAAGGGGTCCGCCGACCCGCGCGCCGCCGCCAGCTCGCCGGCCAGCCGCCGCAGGTCGGCGATGTCGGCGCCGGTGCGGTGCCGCATGGCCTCCTGCGCGAGCAGCGGCTCCAGCGCGTCCCGCACCACCAGGCAGTCGGAGACCGACACCGAGTCCCCGCTGAGTTCGAGCATCTTGCGCCCCAGCCGCACCAGCGGCGGCGGGGACGCGACGAAGATCCCGCCCTTGACGCCCGGCCGGACCGAGACCGTGCCGCGCGCGGCCAGCAGCCGGACCGTCTCGTTGAACGTCGCGGCGGCCACGTCGAACTCGCGGCGCAGGCTGTCGCGGGTGCCGAGGCGGTGCCCGGCCGGCAGCGCCTCCTCCGCGATGCGCGCCTCGATCCGCTTGGCGACGGCCTCGGCCAGCGAGAGCCGGGGCAGCTCGGCCGCCGCCCTGTCGGTGCTCATGGTGTACGTCCTTCAGCGGTGGTGGAGAGCGGCCCGGGCGGCGGGGCCGGGCCGTTGCGGGCCGCGGGGACCGCCTGGACGCCGAGGAGCCGCGCGGCGTTGCCGCCGAGGATGGCGGCCTGCCGCCCGGCGTCCACGCCGAGCGCCCTGACGGTTCCCACGGGGTCGTCGTCGGCGAGGTCGAACGGGGCGTCGGTGCCGAGGAGGACGTGCGCGGCCGTCACGTCCTCGACCAGCCGGCCGAGGACCCCCGGGTCGAACACCGCCGTGTCATAGCGGAGCCTGCGCAGGTAGTCGCTCGGCGCGCGGCTCGTCACCCGCGCGACCGGCTTGCGGCGCCAGCCGAGGTCCAGGCGGCCGCCGGTGGCCGGAAGGCACCCGCCGCCGTGCGCCAGGCAGAGGACGAGGTCGTGCCGGTCGAGGACGCCGCCGAAGATCAGCCGGGCCGTGGCCAGCGCCGTCTCCATCGGGTAGCCGAGCAGCTGGACCAGGTGGTAGTCCGCCAGCCGGTCGCGGGACGAGACGCGGCTCGGGTGCAGCAGCGTGAAGCAGCGCCGCGCGGCGAGCTCCCGCCACAGGTCCTCGTTGACCGGGTCGTCGAGCTCGCGGCCGCCGCCGAACGTGCCGACGGTCGCGCCGGCCATCCCGAGCCCGTCCAGGCAGCGGACCAGCTCCGGCACCGCGCCGGGGTGCCCGACCGGCACCGTGGCCAGCGCGGACAGGCGCCCGCCCGAACCGGCGGCGAACTCGGCGAGCGCGTCGTTGACGAGCCGCGTCACCTCCAGCACGAGCCGGTCGTCGCCGGACTCGGAGGCGAACACGAACGGCGGTGCGGCCACGGCCTGGTGGTCCACCCGCATCGCGGTCATGGCGGCCAGGCGGCGCTCCATGTCGTACTGCTCGGGCGCGAGCGGGACGGGCGCCCCGGGCGCGAGCCCGCACAGGTCCGGGTCGAGGAGCAGCACCCGTTCCGCGCGCCGGGACAGGTCGGCGAGCCCCCGGCGCTCCAGCTCGCGGAGCAGCGGCATCGGCATCGCGTGGGTGTGGACGTCGATGACGGGCGGGTTGCTACTCACCGCGCTCCGCCATGTAGGCGTCGTACCGGTCCCCCAGCAGCGACCTGATCAGCGCGGTCGCCGCGCCGGAGGTGCCGGCCTTCTCGCCCGTGCCGTAGACCAGCCGGGCGAGCTGGGCGAGCAGGTAGGGGTGCAGGCCGAGCTCGAACAGCCGGCGGAAGTCGCGGTCGCGGATCGCGGCGCGCTCCGCCGCGGTGAGCGGGTAGCCGTCCAGCACCGCCTGCTCGTCCGACTCGAAGCGGGCCCGCAGCGCGGGGTCCCACTTGAGGTCCTGCACGAGGTCGTTGGCCCGGAGCCGCGGGTCGAAGTGCCGCAGTGCCGACTCCGGCCCGTCCGCCCGCCCGGTCGCCGGTGTCATGGCAGCTCCCAGCGGACGGCGCCGAACCCGCAGCGCCACTGGTCGACGGCGGCGTAGCCCAGGTTCCGGCACGGGCGCGGGCCGATCGCGCCCATCACGACGATCCAGGACAGCAGCTCGGCGGTGCCGCCGGAGCCCGCCCGCTCCATGGCCTCGAACGTGGCCTCCGACAGGACCCGCTCGTGGTCGCCGTCGACCAGGAGGTCCAGCCACCAGCGGTCGAACTTCTCGTCGATCTCCAGGTAGCGCGGCCCGCCCGGCTCGTGGGACAGGCCGCCCGAGCCGAGCAGCCCGACCCGCATCCCGTCGGGCAGGCGGTCGCGGACGGCGTCGCCGAGGGCCTGGCCGAGCGAGTAGCACACCCGCTCGTCCGGGACGGGCGGGACGGTGCAGTTCTGCAGCAGCGGCACGACCGCGATGCCCGTCGAGGCTACCTCGGCCATGGTGACCGGCACGGAGATGTTGTCGTCGTAGCGAAGGTTCTCGGGGACGGCGCGAACGCGGGGGGCGAGGTCCTTGACGCTCTGGTAGAGGACGTCCGCCACGTCCGGGCGGCCAGGGATCTCGTAGTCCGGGACGCGCAGCCAGGGCTTGAACCACTCGTCCGGGCCGCGGTGCCGCTCGGCCATGCCGAACGTGAAGTTCGGGTAGTCGGACACCTTCGAGTTCGCGATGTGGTCGTTGGCGATGATCAGCAGCACGTCGGTGCGGGACTCCACGAGGGCGTCGCGGATCTCGGCGTAGGCGGCGCGCACCGTCCGCTGGTCGGCCTCCGGCGCCTTGTCGAACCAGCCGGTGAGACCGGGCGCGTGGCTCGCGGCCATGGCGACGCTGATTTCAGCCATTCTTCCTCCGTCCGGAGCTCATCGCGCACCAACCTAAGACACCTATTGGTTATATTCAATAGGCTGATAGGCGGCCACCGCGGTGATCATCCGGCGGCCTCCCGAGCCGCCCCCCGGGACCCTCGGCAGGAGCGATGCTTTAGGTTAGCCTTGCCTTATTTGCCTATCGCGGAGCTCTCGTGAACAGAACCCGGGCAGGGGCGGTCGCCGTCGGGCGGTCCGCCGAGGAGGCGCTGGAGCCGCTGGGCGCACGGCTGCGCGCCGCCGCCGAGACCGACGGCCCGCTGGGCGTCGCGCCCGGCCTGCGGCCGACCGGCGGCGGCTGGTTCCCCGTGGCCGACCTGGCGGCGCGGCCGCGGGAGCGGCTCGGCGCCCTGATCGCGGAGGCGGAACGGCGCTGGCAGGCCCCGCCGCACGTCGCCGCCGCGCTGTGGTGGAAGAACTTCTCGTACTGGACCACGCTGCCGGTCGCGCTGGGCTGGGCGCTCAACCGGCGCGTGCCGGTGCTGACCGCCGAGACCGCGATGCTGAGCATCCCGGAGGCCGACCCCGGCATGCTCGTCGCGATGCGCGAGCCCCGGGTCGCCACCGGGGACGTCCCCGAACTCGGCGCGGTCATCGCCGGCTCGCTCCTGCGCGACCTGCACGCGCCGGTGATCGAGGCCCTGCACGTGCTCACCCGCGCGGGGCGGCGGGGGCTGTGGG
>NZ_SMKB01000278.1:0-8800 GCF_004348575.1 Actinomadura sp. 7K534 | reverse complement strand
CTGCCGTGTCGTCACGGCGGCCTGGTCGGCGAGAGTCATCGTCACTGCGCTGTTCGTCCTGTCTCGCCCTGCTTGGTATCAGAAGGACTCGTTCGTCCCTTGTGTCACAGCAGTCTGACAGAGAGGGCTCGGGCGAGGGGGACGGCCTGCGAACCGAGTCGGGCGGTGCGTGCGACGAGTTCAGCGGTGATACCGACATCGCGGCTCTGGCGAATGAGGTGGAGCGGCGCCTCAGACATGTGCAAGGGCGCGTCTCTCCCCGGGAACTGCCGCACGCCGTCCGGCAGACTGCGCAGCGCATCCACAGCCAGTTCTCGGACGCTCGCGACGCGGCCTGCCAGGGGGACGAAGAGGTCCACGGCAGACCCGGCTACCGGCCGCCCGCGGTGATGCGGCGAGAGGTCGAAGCCCGCCATGCGACGTGTGTGTTCCCCACCTGCAACCAGCCCTCACACCGCTGCGATCTGGACCACACGGTGCCCTGGCGGCCCGGAATCACCTGCCGCTGCAACCTTGCACCTCTCTGCAGACGCCACCACAGACTGAAGCAGCGCAAGGATTGGCGGCTCTTCCAAATCTGGGCCGGACTGCTGATCTGGGTCACCCCGTCCGGCGCCTGGTACCTGGTCCGCCCAGAACGCCGGTAGAACCGGGCCTCAAGCGGAGTTCAGGTGGATGCGGGCCCAGGAGTTGTTGATGTAGCCCTTGGGGTTCCATAGGTGGGCCGGTGATTCGGGTTGGAGCGCGCCTGTGGAATCCCATGCCCTTGCGGTGATTTCGACTTCGCCCGTGGGGAGGTCGACGGTCGTGTGCCAGTGCTGCCATGTCCACGGTCCGTCTCCGGCGTCCAGGTCCGCCTGGGCCCAGGTTCGGCCGCCGTCCACGGAGACGTCCACGCGGGCTACGGTGCGGTCATCCCCGGCTAGGGCGTAGCCAGTAACCCGTGTGGGGCCGGGAGGCACGTGGGCACCGTCGTCGGGGCTGAGGATCTCGCAATTGAGGGCGATCGGCCCCAAGGAGATGCCGTCGCCGGGTCCGGCTCGGCTGGGGTCGGCCTCCGGGGGGAGGACGCGGTAGGCGGTGGCCTGGAAGTAGTTGGCGGACGGCTCCGCCTGCGCGGTGACGCGGGTGAGCCACTTGACGCTGCGTGCCCCGATCCAGCCGGGGACGATCACCCGCAGCGGGGCACCGTGGATCCGGGGGAGCGGTTCACTGTTCATGGCCCAGGCCAGGAGCACCTCCGGGCTCAGGGCCTTGGCGACCGGGATGGAGCCGCCGTAAGGCTCGGGCGGATCCGGGAGAGGGGAGACGTCCGGCGCGGCGAAGGCGATGTGGGCGGCGTCGGAGTTCAGGCCGGCGTGGGCCAGGACGTCGGCCAGGCGCACCCCGCTCCAGCGTGCGGTGGCGGTGGCGCAGGGGCCCCACGGCTCCTCGCCGGGGATGTCGCGCACCTCCAGCAGCCCGGCGCGGCGGTTGCCGGCGCATTGCAGCGTTGCCGTCACCTCGACCTCGTTGAACCGGTCGCGCAGTTGCTGCAGAGACAGTTCCAGTGGGGCCCGCACCAGGCCGTCCACGGTAAGGCGCCACGCGGCGGGGTCGATCTCGGGGATCGGGCCGTGGTTGCGGCTGTAGAACGCATCGGGCGGCGTCACGCGGTGTCCGGCCAGCGCCGTGCGGGGCGGCTCGGCGTTGTACGGCTCCCGCTCGTGCACCACCATGTCGTCCCGTTTCCCCCATGGACTCATGCCGTGGGAGTACCCGCACCGCGCGGTTGATGCGGTCTTTCCGCAGGTCACCGAGGTGCGAACCGCTTGTTTACGGGTATGGCGGGCGAAAGGCCGAATGCGGCCCGGTCGTTGACCAGGCCCTGACCTGCAGGGGTGGCGATGTTCTTCCAGCAGTTCTACTTCGAAGGTCTGGGGCACGCGTCGTACCTGCTGGGGTCGGAGCAGACCGGGGAGGCGCTGGTGTTCGACCCCCGGCGGGACGTCGACGACTACCTGGAGCAGGCGCGCCGCAAGGGGCTCCGCATCCGGTACTCGCTCGACTCGCACGGCCACAACGACTACCTCTCCGGGGTGACGCAGCTCGCTGCCCGCACCGGCGCTCAGGCTCTCGGCTCCGCCACGGCGGACCTCGGCTACCGGCACCGCGCCCTGCGCGACGGAGAGCAGTTCGAGATCGGGGAGATCGGCATCGAGGTGCTGCACACGCCTGGGCACACCCCCGAGCACATCAGCCTTCTCGTCTACGACCGGGACCTCGGCGCGGACGAACCTGCGCTGCTGCTGTCCGGCGGTGCGCTGCTGGTCGGCGACCTTGCTCGGCCCGATCTGCTCGGCGGGCGCGCTGAGGCCGAGGAGGCCGCCCGGGCACTTTGCGACACCGTGCGGGACAAGATCCTTTCGCTTCCCGACCACGTGGAGGTCTTCCCTACTCATGTGGCCGGTTCGCTGTGCGGTGGCAGCATCGGGAGTCGGCTGTCCACGACCATCGGCTACGAGCGGCGTACCAACTCCCGGCTCGCCGAGACCGGCGCCCCGGAGCGGTTCGTCGAGCGCTGCCTGCGGCCCGACGCCCTGCCCGCCGTCCCGCCGTACTGGCGCCGGATGCGCGCGCGGAACCTGGCGGGCGTCGAGCCCGTCACCCTGGTCGGGGAGCCGCCCGCGCTGCAGGTGGAGCAGGTCCGGCGGGCCCAGGACGAGGGGGCCGTCGTGCTGGACGTCCGCGCGCCGGAGGCGTTCGGCGGGAGCCACGTCCCGGGCGCGCTCAACGTCGGGCTCGGCTCGTCCTTCGCCACCTGGGCGGGGACCGTGCTGCCGGAGGCCGCCCGCGTCGTCCTCGTCGTGGACCGCCCCGAGGACGTGTGGACGGTCACCTGGCACCTGCTGCGCATCGGCTACGACCCGCCCGTCGGCTGGCTCGCCGGCGGCATGACGGCGTGGCGCGCCGCCGCCGAGCCGCTGGAGGGACTGCCGCAGATCAGCGTCGGCGAACTCCACGACCGGGTGGTGGCCGAGGAGGTGAACGTGCTGGACGTCCGCCAGCCCGCCGAATGGTCCGCGGGGCACGTCCCGGGCGCCGCCTTCATCACCGGCGCGGAACTGCCCGCGCGGCTCGGCCGGGTGCCGCGCGGCAGGCCGCTGGCCGTCACCTGCAGCACCGGGTACCGGTCGTCCGTCGCCGCCAGCCTGCTGGCCGCTCATCAGGACGAGCCGGTCCTCAACGTGCTCGGCGGGATGACCGCGTGGCGGGCCGCGGGGCATCCTGTCGAGGTGCCCGTCGGCGCCGCTGCGGGGTGAGCGGGGCGGGTCAGGCGACCTCGACGAAGCCCAGGTGTTCGTAGAGGCGGCGGGCTCGGCGGTTGCGGCGGGTGACTGCGAGGGTGAGGGTGTCGTGGCCCTCTGCGGTGAGTGCGTGCATGGCGGCGCGGACGAGCCCCTGGCCTAGGCCGTGGCCAGAGTGGGACGGCGCGGTGAAGAGGAAGGCCAGCAGTGGCAGGCCCCGGTAGAGGGAGACCAGCGCGGCGCCTACGGGGCGGCCTTGGTCCTCGGCGACGAACGACGCGGCCGGGAGGAAGGTGCCGTACTCGCCGTCCAGCGCCAGCCGGATCTCGCGTGCCGCGCCCTCGGGGTCCCCTACGTCGGCCTCGTCGGGGGTGCCGCGGTAGGCGTCCCACATGACCGGGCCCAGCGCCGGGACGTCATCGGGCCGGAACGGGCGGATACCGGGTGGGGGCGGCGGCATCGTGCGCAGCGGCGCCTGGAAACGGCTGCGCACCGGTGCACCGTACGTCCCGGATGTCATGGTTTCGAGTCTAGGCGGCGCCCCCGCGCCGGGCGGGGGCGCCGGGCGGTGTCAGCGCTTGTAGCGGCGGCCGTGGATCATGTTGATCATGTTGAGGACGCGCGCCATCTCCTTCTCGGTGCGCTCGAAGGAGGTCAGGTTCATCGTCGCGAACCGCTGCCGCGTGATGGCCTTCGGGCGGGTGAACTCGCGCAGCCCGTCCGCGCCGTGGATCCGGCCGAACCCCGACTCGCCGACACCGCCGAAGGGCAGCGCGGCGACCTGGGCGAACGCGGCGAAGGCGTTGATGGACGTCATGCCGGAGCGCATCCGGCGGCCGGCGTCCATCGCGCGGGACCGATCCCCGGAGAAGATCGTCCCGGCGAGGCCGTAGCTGGTCCGGTTGGCCTTCTCGACGGCCTCGTCCAGGTCCTTGACGCGGTGCACGGTGATCGTCGGGCCGAACGTCTCCTCGGACACGGCGGCCGAGTCGTCCGGCACGTCGGTCAGCACGACCGGCTCCACGTACGGCTTGCGCACGGACTCGGCGCCGCCGACGACGGCCTTGCCCCCCTTGTCCAGGGCGTCCTTGATGTGCCGCTCGATGATGTCGAGCTGGGCCGGCATGGTGATCGGGCCGTAGGCGGCCTCGCGGTCGAAGCCGGGACGCAGGTCCTTGGCCTTGTCGGTGAGCTTGCCGAGGAACTTGTCGTAGGCGTCGTCCACGACGTAGATGCGCTCGACGCCGATGCAGGTCTGGCCCGCGTTCGACATCGCGCCCCACAGCGCCGCGTCGGCGGCGGCGTCGAGGTCGGCGTCGGAGTCGACGATGCAGGCGTCCTTGCCGCCGCACTCGGCCACGATCGGCGTGAGGTTCTCCGCGCACGCGGCCATGACGCGCTTGGCGGTCCGGGCCGAGCCGGTGAAGGCGATCTTGTCGACGTCCGGGGACGAGGCGAGCGCCGCGCCCGTCTCGCCCAGCCCGGTGACCGTCTGCAGCACTGGGTGCTCGGGCACGACGGCGGAGACGAGCTCCTCCAGGAAGACCCCGACGCCCGGGGTGAACTCCGACGGCTTGAACACCACGGCGTTGCCGGCGGCGAGCGCGTAGGCGATCGAGCCCATCGGGGTGAAGATCGGGTAGTTCCATGGGCCGATGACGCCGACGACGCCGAGCGGCTGGTACTCCAGCACGCACTTCTGGTTGATCGCCATGAGGCCCGGGAAGACGGTGCGCGGGCCGAGGGTCTTCTGCGCGTTGCGCGCGGCCCAGTCCAGGTGGGAGATCGCCATGATCGTCTCAAGCTGGGCGTCCTGGAGCGGCTTGCCGGTCTCCTGGTGGACGAGCTCCGCCATCCGGTTGAGGTTGCGGGTCAGCGAGCCCTTGATGTTGAGGAGCCGGAGCCTGCGCTCCTTCCAGCCGAGGGCGCGCCACCAGCCGGCCGCCTCGCGGGCCCGCTCGACCGCCGCGGCGACGGCGGCGGCGTCCCGGACGGGATGCTCGGCGACGACCTCGCCGGTGGCCGGATTCAAGGACGCGAACGTCTCGGTGCTCTCCGTGGCCACGGACATGAGGAACCTCCCGGGAGGAGCCTGGTAAGTGATTGCTTGCAGGTGTGTACCGGCTAGTAAATCACCCTACGTCCCGGACGGTCACCCCAAGGGCGAGCGAGGTCAGTCGCTCCACCACTGGAAGAGCGAGTGCCCGAACTGGATCGGGAACTCGTCCAAGCCCAGTGCCCCGGTGAGGTGGAAGATCACGTCGAAGAACGCCTGGTTGACCGGCCCCAGCCAGAGCAGGGCGATCAGGATGAGGAAGGCGTAGCCGCCGTAGGGGGCGACCTTGTCGACCAGGCCGCGCGGCAGGTACGGCTCGATGATGCCGAAGCCGTCCAGCCCCGGGATCGGCAGCAGGTTCAGCACGGCCGCGGTGACCTGGAGGAACGCCAGGAACGCCACGCCGAGCCAGAACACCCCGTGGTCCTGGTGGGCGAAGTTCTTGTAGAGCACCGCGAGCATGATCGCGAACAGCGCGTTCGACAGCGGGCCCGCGGCGGAGATCAGGCTGTGCCGCAGCCGCCCCCGGATCCGGTGCCGCTCGATCCAGACGGCGCCGCCCGGCAGGCCGATGCCGCCGAGCACGATGAACACCACCGGGATCAGGAAGCTGAGCGTGATGTCGGAGTACTTGAGCGGGTTCAGCGTCAGATAGCCCTTGGAGACGACGCTGTGGTCGCCCGACCGGTAGGCCATGTAGGCGTGCCCGAACTCGTGCAGGCACAGCGACACCATCCACGCCGCCAGCACGAACCCGAACACCGCGAGCCGGGCCGGCTTGGCCGGGTCGTCCGCGTACCGCCAGGCGATCAGGCCGCACAGGACCGTCGCCGCCACGATCGCGAGGAAGATCGGGCTCGGCCGGACGGCCGCATCCCCTCGCGTCCCGTGCGCAGTCCCCTCCATGGCTTCGGCCCCTCTCGCCGCGCCGTCTCCGCCGGCGCCCCGGTCCCGTTCGATCTTCGAAGCTACCCGCTCGCCGGAGTCACGGCGCCGCGATGACCGGAACGACGTAGGTGCGCAGGAAGCGGCGCAGCTCCTCGGGATCCCGGTCGCGGTCCATGACGATCAGCGAGGTGATGATGCGGAAGAGGAACTCCACCGTCCCCTCCACCTCGATGTCGGCCCTGAGCGTCCGCTGCCGCTGCGCCTTCTCGAAGGACGGCCGCACGTAGTCGCAGCAGACCGCCAGCACGTGCTCCGCCGCGCCGGCCACCGCCGCCTGCATGTGCCCCGCCGCCTCCGGCACCAGGAAATGGGTGATCGTCGGCTCGTTGCGGACGTGCTCGATCGCGTCGAGCGTCCCCTCGACGATCGCCTCGGCCACCGACCGCTCCCGGCGCAGCCGGTCGGCTAGCCGGTCCAGGAACCGGTGCAGGTCCCGGACCACGACCTCGAGGATCAGCTCGTCCCGCCCGCCGGTGACGCTCCGGTACACGGTCGCCCGGGACAGCTTCGCCGCGGCCGCGATGTCCTCGACCGTCGTCTTCGCCACGCCGAACCGGCGGAAGCACTCGTCCGCGGCGTCGATGATCCGTTCACGCGTCGCGTCGGTGGTGGTGGCCATCGGCATACCTGAACATTACCGGCGACCCGGACTGCGGGCCGCACGACGTGTCAGAAGATGGGCAGGGGTTAGAACAGGTGCCGGGTCAGAACAGGGTGCCCTCGTGTTCGATGCCGCGCAGTGCGTCGTAGTCGAGCGTCACGCAGTGGATGCCGCGGTCGGCGGCGAGCACGCGGGCCTGCGGCTTGATCTCCTGGGCGGCGAACACGCCGCGGACGGGCGCGAGGTGCGGGTCCCGGTTGAGCAGCTCCAGGTACCGGGTGAGCTGCTCGACCCCGTCGATCTCGCCGCGCCGCTTGATCTCGATGGCGACCGTGGCGCTGTCGGCGTCCCGGCACAGGATGTCGACGGGGCCGATCGCGGTGGGGAACTCGCGGCGGATCAGCGTGTAGCCGTCCCCGAGCGTCGTGATGTGCTCGGCGAGCAGCTCCTGCAGGTGCGCCTCCACGCCGTCCTTCCGCAGGCCGGGGTCGACGCCGAGCTCATGGCTCGTGTCGTGCAGGATCTCCTCGATGGTGAGGATGAGCCGCTCGCCCGACTTGCCGTGCGTGACCGTCCAGCGCGCGACGGCGCCGTTCTCCTCGTAGCTCTCCTCGCGCAGCGAGCAGGGCGGGTTCATCCAGTTGAGCGGCTTGTAGGCGCGGTCGTCGGCGTGGACGCTCACGCTTCCGTCCGCCTTGATCAGGATCAGCCGCGGCGCCATCGGCAGATGGGCGGTGAGCTTGCCGGCGTAGTCGACGCTGCAGCGGGCGATAACGAGACGCACGGCGCCCAACTCTAGTGCCCGGCGCGGGCTAAGGCGGCGCGACCGCGGATCTAGGGCGTCATGCCGATGCGGGTCCGGGCGCCTTAGGAAGAACCTCTTGGATGTCGGTCGCGTCCGGTGGCCGGCATCGAAGAGGAGGGACCGTGTACCACCACGACATCATGCGGTCGCTCATGAAGGAGCGGGTGCGCGAGCGCCTGGCGGAGGCGGAGGCCGAGCGCGCCGGCCGGTTCGCCCGCCGCGCCCGCGAGTTCTGGGCCGACCGCGCCGAGCGCGCGGCCGCCCGCCCGCCCCGGCGGACGTCCCGGCGCGCCGCGCCCCAGCGCTGACGTCCCCGAACCGCTAGCGGAATGAAAACCTTTGTCAACCCCTGGAATTCTCAGGAAACCGTGATTAGCGTCGCGAGTGGGAGTCATCCTCCGTCTGGCGAAAGGACCCCCGCATGTCTCTTGACGTGACCCCGGAACTCCTGGAGACGGCACAGCAGGGCGAGGTCGGCGACGCCGCGTTCGTCGAGTGCATCAGAACGTCCCTCCCGTACGCGTGGGACATGATCAGCGGGCTGGTGGCGCGGCTCCAGGTCGACGGCGGCGACTTCGCCGACAACCTCACGCCGCCGCCGGACGAGCAGGCCCGCGGCCAGCTCCTCCGCGTCCTGGCGAGCGACGCCATGCGCGGCACCCTGGAACGGCACTTCGGCATCAAGCTCGCGTTCCAGAACTGCCACCGCGTCGCCGTCTTCCCCGCCGGCGAGTCGGACGCCTACCGGACGTTCGTCACCGCCCGCGAGCAGATCCTCAACCAGTCTCCCGAGCTGCGCGACTGCTGACCCGCGACCCGCGGCGTGCCCCCTGTGCGACCACGGGGGGCACGCCGCGGTCGTTTCCGGGGGCCATTCCGCTCGGTCACGCCGTGGCGGCGCGGACCTTGGGGAGGACCTCCTCGCCCAGGCGGGCGATGTTCTCCAGGGCCGCTCCGCGGGAGCCGGCGGCCTCCACCATGAGGATCAGGTGCTTGATTCCTGTTGTCCGGACGGTGGTGACGAGGGCGTCGATGCAGTCGTCCGGTGAGCCCACGGGGTGCAGCTCGCACATGCGGCGCGTGTAGGCGACGGGGTCGCGGGG
>NZ_SMKB01000277.1:0-8898 GCF_004348575.1 Actinomadura sp. 7K534 | reverse complement strand
TGTGTATAAGAGACAGGGCCGGAGGACGGCAGCTTCTCGGGGGAGGTGTCCGGTGCCTTCCCGGACTCGGCGGCCTCCGGTTCGGCCGGGGAACCCGAGGGCTCCCCGGCATCATCCATCTTCATCAGACTTCGAGGAGTTCTGCCTTCTTGTGCTCGAGCAGCTCGTCGATCTGCGCCACGTAGCGGTGCGTGACGTCGTCGAGTTCCTTCTCGGCACGGTGGACCTCGTCCTCGCCCGCCTCGCCGTCCTTGGCGAGCTTGTCGAGGGTGTCCTTGGCGCGGCGGCGGATGTTGCGGATCGCGATCTTGCTGTCCTCCGCCTTGCCGCCCGCGACCTTGATGTACTCCCTGCGGCGCTCCTCCGACAGCTCGGGGAAGACCACCCGGATGACGTTGCCGTCGTTGCTCGGGTTCACGCCAAGGTCGCTGTCGCGGATCGCCTTCTCCACCGCCTGCATGGACGACTTGTCGAAGACCTGGACGATGACCATCCGGGGCTCCGGCAGCGTGAAGGACGCCAGCTGGTTGATCGGCGTCGGCACCCCGTAGTACTCGGCGGTGATCTTGTTGAACATGGCGGGGGTGATGCGGCCGGCGCGGATGGTCTGGAAGTCCTCCCGGGCGACCACGACCGCCTTCTCCATCTTCTCCTCGGCTTCGAGGAGGGTCTCGTCGATCACTGTGACTCCCATGTCATCTGGTCGGCCCTACTCCTAGGGTTCCACACTGCGCTCCGCGCCGCCTCACGCACTGCGTTTCCCGGCTGTGGTCAGCCTTCCGCCGGGCTGACCAGCGTGCCGATCTTCTCACCCCGGACGGCCCGGACGATGTTGCCCTGCCCCATGAGGTCGAAGACCACGATGGGGAGCGCGTTGTCCATGCAGAGGCTGATGGCCGTGGCGTCCATGACCTTCAAACCCCGCTGTAGAACTTCACCGTAATCCAAACGGTCGAATTTGACCGCGTCTGGATTCTTTCGCGGATCGGCGTCGTAGACACCGTCCACCTGAGTCCCCTTCAGGACGGCCTCTGCACCGATCTCCAGCGCGCGCTGGGCGGCGGTGGTGTCGGTGGAGAAGAACGGCTGCCCGAGGCCCGCGCCGAAGATGACGACGCGGCCCTTCTCCAGGTGCCGGATGGCCCGCCGCGGAATGTACGGCTCGGCGACCTGGCTCATGGTGATGGCGGTCTGCACGCGGGTGTCGAGCCCCAGCTTCTCCAGGAAGTCCTGGAGGGCGAGGCAGTTGATGACGGTGCCGATCATCCCCATGTAGTCGGCGCGGCCGCGGTCCATGCCGCGCTCGGCCATGACGGCGCCGCGGAACATGTTGCCGCCGCCGCAGACGACCGCCACCTGCACGCCTTCCCGGACCGCCTCCGCGATGGCCTCCGCCACGTGCTGGACGATCTCGGGGTCGATGCCGAGGGGCTCGCGTCCGGCGAACGCCTCGCCGGACAGCTTCAGCAGCACCCGCTTCCAGCCGGCGCGCGGAGCGTGCTGGACGGACGCGTCCGCGCCGGTCCCGGTCCGACCGGACGCACCGCCGCCGGCCCCGGCCCGGCCGGCCGCGCCGCGTGCGGACGCGTCCCGATCGGACGACGAGGCCGCCGTCGCGCTAGTGGTCGTCTTGTCCGGCACGTCGGCGGCCTCCTCGTTCCTTCGCGATATCTGTCGGGTATCCCTCTCCAGGATGCCCCTACGCCTGCCCGACCTTGAAGCGGGCGAAGCGGACGACCTGCACACCGGCCTCGTCGAGGACCTTCGCGATCGTCTTCTTGCCGTCCTTCACGAACGCCTGCTCCAGCAGGACGAAGTCGCGGAAGTAGGCGTTGACCCGGCCCTCCACGATCTTCGGGATGGCCTGCTCGGGCTTGCCCTCGTCGCGGGTGAGCTGCTCGGCGAGCGCCCGCTCCTTCTCGATCGCCTCGGCGGGGATCTCGTCGCGGGTGAGGTACTTCGGCGCCATCGCCGCGACCTGCTGGGCGACGTCCTTGGCGACCTCGGCGTTCTCGCCGTCCAGCTCGACCAGGACGCCGGTGGTCGGCGGCAGGGACGGGTCGGACTTGTGCAGGTAGCTGGCCACGTAGGCGCCCTTGAAGTGGGCGAAGCGGCGCAGTTCCACCTTCTCGCCGATCGTGGCGCTGTGCTCCTCGACCAGGGTCTGGACGGTCTTGCCCGGCTCGATCTCGGCGGCCAGCAGGCTCTCGGCGTCGGTGACGCCGCTGCCCGCGGCGAACTCGACCAGGCGGTCCGCCAGCCCGATGAACTGGTCGTTCTTGGCGACGAAGTCGGTCTCGCAGTTGAGCTCGAGGAGGGCCCCGTCACCGGAGTTCGCAAAGTACTCGGCGACCAGCCCGTTGGCGGCGGTGCGCTCGGCGCGCTTGCCGACGTCCTTGGCGCCCTTGAGCCGCAGCAGCTCGGTGGCCTTGTCGAAGTCGCCGTCCGCCTCGGTGAGGGCGTTCTTCACGGCCATCATGCCGGAGCCGGTCAGGTCGCGCAGCCGCTTGACGTCGGCGGTGGTGAAGTTAGCCATCGCTCTCTTCGCTTCTCTCGTCGTTGGTCGTGGGACCCGCGACGGCCCGGCGGTGCCCCGGAAGGGCCCGCCGGACCACGGGATCAGGCCTGCTCGGCCTCGGCGGCCTGCGGAGCGTCCTGCGCTTCGGCCGGGGCCTCGGCAGCGGCTTCCGGAGCCGGCGCCTCCGGCGCCTCGGCGGGCGCCGCGGGGGCTTCCGGCGCGGCGGGGGCTTCCGGCGCGGCGGCCTGCTCGCCCTCGGCGGGGGCCTGCGCCGTCGCCTCGGCGGCCTCCTCGGCCGGCTTGTTCTCCAGCAGCTCGCGCTCCCACTCGGCCAGCGGCTCGGCGCCACCGGCGGCGGCGCTGGCCGGCTTCTCGTCCCCGCCGGACGCGGCGCCCGCGCGGGCGATCAGGCCGTCGGCCACGGAGTCGGCGACGACGCGGGTCAGCAGGCTGACGCTGCGGATGGCGTCGTCGTTGCCCGGAACCGGGTAGTCGACCTCGTCCGGGTCGCAGTTCGTGTCGAGGATCGCCACGACCGGGATGCCGAGCTTCTTGGCCTCGTTGACCGCGATGTGCTCCTTCTTGGTGTCCACGATCCAGATGGCGCTCGGAACCTTCGCCATGTCGCGGATACCGCCGAGGGTGCGCTCCAGCTTGTCCTTCTCACGCCGCAGCCCGAGAAGCTCCTTCTTGGTCATGCCGGAGCCGGCCACGTCGTCGTAGTTGATCTCCTCCAGCTCCTTGAGCCGCGTGAGCCGCTTGTGGACGGTGGAGAAGTTGGTGAGCATGCCGCCCAGCCAGCGCTGGTTGACGTAGGGCATGCCGACGCGGGTCGCCTGCTCGGCGATGGACTCCTGGGCCTGCTTCTTGGTGCCGACGAACAGGATCGTGCCCCCGTGGGCGACCGTGGCCTTGACGAACTCGAAGGCGCGGTCGATGTAGGACAGCGACTGCTGGAGGTCGATGATGTAGATGCCGTTGCGCTCGGTGAGGATGAAGCGCTTCATCTTCGGGTTCCACCGGCGGGTCTGGTGACCGAAGTGGACGCCGCTCTCAAGGAGCTGCCGCATGGTGACGACGGGTGCCATTGCCCGTGCTCTCCTTCTCTGGCCCTGCCGGGCCGCATTTGGTTGTTGCCTACGCCCGGGTGTCGCCCCACCGTCGCCGTGGCGACGGACCGAGGGACGGCGCCCCACCATGTCTTCGGTGGCATGCGGACGCGTGAAATCAGCCGCCGGGATACCCCAGGCGGCTGTGCCCGTTACCGGGTCCGTGACCTCTCCGCTCACCGGGAGCGGCTTCTCACCGCCCCGCCCTGGGGACGGATCGGCGACGGCCTGGCCCTGGCCGGTGTCCTTTCGGGCACTCCTACAGATTATCAGGGCCCGGACGCGTCCGGGAATCAACGCTCAGCGCGGTTATCCACAGTTGGCGGCGGGGCCTCCGGGCGGTGCGGCGGACCGGCAGGCTCGGGTCCATGACCCTGTTGACTCTGTTCCTGACCTGTGTGATCACCGCCGGGGCGCCGGGCCTGGACGCCTGGCGGTGGCCGTTAGGGCCGCCCGCCCCGCAGGTCGTCCGGGGCTTCTCACCGCCCGCGTCCCCGTGGGGTCCGGGCCACCGGGGCGTGGACCTCGCGGCGCGGGCGGACCAGCCCGTCCACGCCGCCGGACCTGGACGCGTCTCGTATGCCGACCGGCTGGCCGGACGCGGCATCGTCGCGATCGACCACGGCACGTTGCGCACCACGTACCTGCCCGTCCGTCCCAGCGTCCGTGTGGGCGGCCGGGTCGCGTCCGGCACCCGGATCGGCGTTCTGGAGGAGGAGCACTCCCACTGCCCGACGCCCTGCCTGCACTGGGGTCTACGCCGCGGCTCCCTGTACCTGAACCCGCTCGACCTGGTCCAGCACCAGGTCCGCCTGCTCCCACTCTGGCAATCGCCCTCGCCGACACCTCGCGCCCCGGAACCTTCATCCGAGCCGAGGATGACCCTCCGCGACGCGACCACGGCGACGGGAGGGGCACTGACCGGCATGGCCTTGACCTTCACCCTGGCCTTCGCCTGGCGCCGCACCCGTGCCCGCTACCGCCTGCACGGCCGGCGCCGCCCACCAGAGGGCGTGGTCAACCTCTCCGAAGAACGCCGCCTACGCCGCACCCTCTAACCCAGGCCCCCGCCGATCCGACATACGGGATCGGCGGGGGCGGGCGTTCCTAGGTGCATTCAGGAACAGGCCGACGGTGCGCGATCGCGAGGACCGGGGTGCACGTCGGCCTCCCGATACTGCTGCGGCGAATCGAGTGCCAGATTGTGCCGTGGAGTCGGGGATCCACTAACGGTGGAAACGAGCGCGGCCCCCGTTCCCGCCCGCGGCCGAGCACCAGGGGCCGTCATGTGGCCGCCTGCGCTCCCAGCAGGCACGGGACACCGCTGAAGCCCGCCTTGGCCGCCTCGGACGGTTCCCGCAAGCCCCTAGTCCGCCTGGGAGCCGCGAGGGTGGGCTTGGCGGTGGACCTGTTTGAGTCGCTCGGCCGATACATGGGTGTAGATCTGCGTGGTCTGCAGGGAGGCGTGGCCCAGGATTTCCTGGACGCTTCGGAGGTCGGCTCCGCCTTCGAGGAGGTGGGTGGCGGCGCTGTGGCGGAGTCCGTGCGGGCTCAGGTCGGGCACCTGGCCGACCTCGGCGATTCGTGCGTGGACGATGCGCCGTGCGCTGGTGGGGTGGAGGCGTCCTCCGCGGGTGCCCAGGAAGAGGGCGGGGCCGCTGTCCTCAGTCGCCAGTGCGGGCCGTCCTGCGCGTAGCCAATCCTGGACGGCGCGGGCGGCGGGCTCGCCCATGGGAACGGTGCGCTCTCGGCCACCCTTGCCCAGGACGCGAATTGTTCCGCGGACGGCGTCCAGGTCGTCGATGTCGAGACCGCACAACTCACTCACCCGCACACCCGTCCCGTAGAGGACCTCCAGGACGGCCAGGTCTCGTAGACCCACGGGCCCCTCTGCGTCCATCTTGTCGAGGAGGTGCGCGGCATCGTCCTGGGTGATGACCCCGGGCAGGGCACGCTGCCGTTTGGGCGTGCCGAGCAGCAGCCCTGGATCCTCCTGGAGCAGGCCGCGCCGGTGCAGGTGACGAGTGAACGCGCGGGCGGCGGCGGTCCGGCGGGCAAGGGTGGCGCGGGAGCGGCCCAGTGCGTGCTGACGCGCGAGCCAGGCGCGAAGTAGCGACACGTCGAGTTGCGCGGGCTCCGTCACGCCGAGGTCGGTGGCGTAGGCGATCAGGTCGCTCAGGTCACCGCGATAGGCCCTCGCCGTGTGCGGCGAGACGTCACGCTCCGCGCGCAGATGCCGTTCGAAATCGGAGAGTGCCTCCTCCAGCGCGTTGCTCACAAGAGTCACGCTGCGCCAACGGCCTCCGCGAAGCAAGGACCTCAGACCGTTTCGCGCGAGTCGCCGGGATTGCTCTCCCGAAGTTATCCACAGGCAGTGGTTTCTTGGCGACGCAACGTCACCCTCCGGCAGCGTCGAAGGCCGGAGGTGAGGCCATGAGAGCCCATATCAGTCTCGGCCGGCGCGGCGAGGACGCGGCGGCCGACTACCTGGCCGGACTCGGCTGGACGATCATCGAGCGCAACTGGCGGTGCGACGGCGGCGAACTCGACATCATCGCCCACGACGGCCGGGGCCACGTCGTCTGCGAGGTGAAGACCCGCGGCTCGGCACGGTTCGGCGACCCCCTCGAAGCGATCACCACGCACAAGGCGGCCCGGCTGCGGCGCCTGGCCGGGCGGTGGGCCGCTGAAAACGGCGCCGGCGGCCGGCGCGTGCGGGTGGACGTCCTCGGCCTCGTCGCGGACGGCGACGGCTTCTCGATCGACCATCTGCGGGAGGTGTGCTAGGTGACGCTCGCCAAGACCCGCTCGGTCTCCCTTGTCGGTGTCGACGGCTTCGTGGTGGACGTGGAGGCGGCGATCACCAGCGGCGTCCCGGGCCTGCACCTGGTCGGCCTGCCGGACACTGCGCTCAGCGAGGCCCGCGACCGGGTCCGCGCCGCAATCTTCAACTCGGGCGAGGACTGGCCCAACAGGCATGTGACGGTGTCGCTGTTCCCGGCGAGCATGCCCAAGAAGGGCTCGACCTTCGACATCAGCATCGCGATCGCGTTGCTCGCGGCGGCCGAGGCCGTCCCCGCTCGGGCATGTGCCGGGCTCGTGCTGATCGGTGAACTCGGCTTGGACGGACGCCTGCGCCCAATCCAGGGCGTCCTGCCCGCCGTGCTGGCCGCGGCCAACCAGGGCTGCCACACGGTCGTCGTCCCGAGGGCCAATGCCGCCGAGGCCGAACTCGTCCCGGGGATGAAAGTAGTGTCCGCGAGCACGCTGCGCGGCCTCCTGTGCCTGTTGCGAGACGAGCCACCGCCCATCGAGGAGGACGAGGAGGACGGCCCGTCCCCGCTCACGGACAAGCTCGCCCTGCGGCAGCAGGACATCCCGCCCGACCTCGATCTGAACGACGTGCGCGGCCAGGCAGAGGCACGCCGGGCGCTCGAGATCAGCGCCGCAGGGGGGCACCACCTTTTCTTCGCCGGGCCACCCGGCTGCGGGAAGACCATGCTCGCGGAACGGTTGCCGACCCTGATGCCGCCCCTGGAACCCGACATCGCGCTGGAGGTCACCGCGATCCACTCCGTCGCCGGGACCCTCCGGCCGGGGCAGCCGCTGATCACGCAACCGCCGTTCTACGCGCCGCACCACACCGCGTCCCGCGCCTCGATGGTCGGCGGCGGCTCGGGGCGCGTCCTCCAGCCGGGCGCCGTGTCCCTCGCGCACCGAGGGATCCTCTTCCTGGACGAGGCTCCCGAATTCATCGCGGGCACGCTCGACGCCCTCCGCCAGCCGCTGGAAGAGGGCGAGGTCCGGATCAGCCGGATCGAGGGCATGGCGCGGTTCCCCGCCCGGTTCACGCTCGTCCTCGCGGCGAACCCGTGCCCGTGCGCCGCGGCCAAGCAGATCGACTGCTCCTGCGCGCCCGGTGTCCGCCGCAAGTACGCGTCCCGCCTGTCCGGCCCACTGCTCGACCGCATCGACCTCAAGCTCGAACTGGCGCCCGCGACCCGGGCCGAACTCCGCTACGACCTGGAGTTCGCGGAGTCCAGCAAGGTCGTCGCCGAACGCGTCCAACTCGCGCGGGAACGGACGCTCAGACGCCTGGCAGGCACCCCGTGGCGGTCCAATTCCGAGATCCCCGGACCGGAACTGCGCCGTCGCTTCACACCTCCGGCCGACGCGATGCAGGGCGCCGATGAGGCCCTGCAGCGGGGCGCGCTCAGCGCACGCGGCCTCGATCGCGTCCTGAGAGTCGCCTGGACGATCGCGGACCTGGCGGGCCACGACGAACCCGGCCCGGACGACGTCGGCGGCGCGCTCATGCTGTGGTCGGCGGGGCGCCCATGAGCGACGAGCGCACCGCCCGGGCCACCCTCACCGCCGTGGCGGAGCCCGGCGACACGTTCCTCAACCGGATCATCGACCATTCCGGTGCGGAGCGGGCACTCGAATCGATCCGCACCGGCACGCTGCCCGACGGCGTCATCGCCGACGCGAAGGAGGTCAAGCGGCTCGGCCAATGGCGCATCCGGCTCATCGCCGCCGAACCGGACCAGGACATGGCCGTGTGCGCCCGCTTCCGCGGCCGCCTCATCTGCCCGGGAGACCCCGAATGGCCGACGACCCTCGACGACCTAGGCGACGGACGCCCGTACGCCTTGTGGCTGCGCGGCCCCGGCGACCTGCGCTACGGCTGCCTGCGTTCGGTCGCCGTCGTCGGTTCCCGCGCCGCGTCCCCCTACGGGCTGCGCGCCGCCGCCGACTTCGCTTCGGAGCTGGCCGACCGGGGCTGGACGGTGATCTCCGGCGGCGCCCTCGGCATCGACGCCGCCGCGCACCGCGGCGCGCTGGCCGCCGACGGCTCCACCGTCGCCGTCCTCGCCAACGGCGTCGACGTCCCGTACCCGGCGTCCAACGAGGGCCTGTTCGCGGAGATGGCCCGGCGCTGCCTCCTGGTGAGCGAGTCGCCGCCGGGCACGCACCCGCACCGCCTCAGGTTCCTCGTCCGCAACCGCGTCATCGCCGCCCTGTCCCGCGGAACGGTCCTCATCGAGGCGGAAGCCCGCAGCGGAGCGCTCAACACCGCGGGCTGGGCGGCCAGGCTCGGCCGTGTCGTCATGGCCATGCCGGGCCCCATCACCAGCCGGACGTCGGTCGGCTGTCACCGACTGCTGCGCGAGGAGGGCACCACCCTCGTCACCCGCACAGAGGAGATCATCGAGGCGGTGGGGAGCATCGGCACGGACCTCGCCCCGCCACCGCACACCCCCGTCCTCC
>NZ_SMKB01000276.1:0-8933 GCF_004348575.1 Actinomadura sp. 7K534 | reverse complement strand
ACCCCCGCCTGGAACTCCTCCGCCACCGCTCGCTCTACGCGCACGCGGGCTGGCCCGCCGACCCGTGGATGCGGACGCCGGAGGTCGTGCCGAGGATCAGGGACGCGTGGCGCCGCCTGCGCCCCCTCGTCGACTGGGGACGGCGCCACCTCGGTGCGCCCGGCGACACCCCCTGAACGCGCCCCGGCGCGACGCGCCCCGCCCGCCGCGCCAATCGTTTTGGTCGCGGTCGCAACCTCCTGTATTCTCATCGGGACGCGAGCGACCGGCCGGAAACGGAACGGGCGCTCGTACCTCACTGGGGTATGGTGTAATCGGCAGCACGAGTGATTCTGGTTCACTTAGTCTAGGTTCGAGTCCTGGTACCCCAGCTGCGTCCGTTTCCGCGGACATGCGCCCCCGTCGTCTAGTGGCCTAGGACGCCGCCCTCTCAAGGCGGTAACGGCGGTTCGAATCCGCTCGGGGGTACTGGCCTCGTCTTACTCGGCGGCCTTTGGCCGTCTTCGCCTTTCCTGGTGTCTTCCAGGGGCGACCCCCTGGAACCCCCGATGTTCGGGCTTCGCCCTCACGGTGGTTGCTGTTCGCGCCCAATTTCCGCATCTGCGACGTCCACGTTCCTGTCCGGGGAGAACGCTTCGTCATCGTCGACTTGTGTCGTCGAATCTTTGAGGCGGGGTGGAAATCGGTTCGAGGTGGTGGGGTGAGTCCGGTAAGGTGGGGCAGGCCCGAGCGGGAGATCGGTCGGGTGCAGTAGTCCGGCCCCCGTCGTCTAGTGGCCTAGGACGCCGCCCTCTCAAGGCGGTAACGGCGGTTCGAATCCGCTCGGGGGTACCGTGGAACCGCAGATCGGTGATCTGCGGTTTTTCTTTTGCCCTCCCTACGGCTTCCTTCCCACGGCGCCGAACGCGTCGACGGGCTCGGGGGTCTCCAAAGTCGTCGACTCCGGCCGCCACAGCGGGCACGAGACCAGACCCGGCTCCACCAGCTCAAGGCCCTCGAAGAAGCGGCCGATCTCCTCCGGCGAACGCAGCTGGTACGGGACCGCGCCGCCCTCGTTGTAGTCCTCCTGCGCGTCCTCGATCGCGTCCCCGGCGAAGACGCTCGAACCGTCGTTCAGCGAGAGGTAGCTGCCGGACGGCAGCGGCTCCAGCAGCGCCCTGACGATCGAGCGGGCCTCGTCGCCGTCCGGGACGTGCCCCATGATCCCGCTCAGGATCAGCGCGACCGGACGGCCGAGATCGAGCGTCCGCTCGGCGACCTTGAGGATGTGCGCGGGGTCGTGGAGATCGGCCTCGACGTAGTCGGTGACGCCCTCCCGCGTACTGGTGAGCAGCGCCCGCGCGTGGACGAGCACCAGCGGGTCGTTGTCGACGTAGACGACCCGGGCGTCGGGAGCGACGCGCTGGGCGACCTCGTGGGTGTTGTCCACGGTGGGCAGCCCCGTCCCCACGTCGAGGAACTGGCGGATGCCCGCCTCGCCGGCGAGGTACCGGACGGAGCGCGTCAGGAACAGCCGGGACGCGCGGGCGACGTCCACCACCCCCGGGAACGTCTCCAGGTACTGGTCGCCCGCCGCGCGGTCGACCGGGTAGTTGTCCTTGCCGCCCAGCCAGTAGTTCCAGATGCGCGCCGAGTGCGGAACGCTCGTGTCGATCCGGTCCATCGCCGCGTCGTCCGTCATCAAGCCTCCTTGAACGTAGGGATGAGGAGTCCCATCCTGGGCCCCCGGCGCCGCCCCGTGGAACCGGAACGGCCCGATGAGGCCAACAAGATCGTGCGCGTCGCCCGCTTCGATGGTCAGGCCCGGCCGCCTCGGGTATGCACGCCGCGGAAAGCGGTGCACGCGAGCCACACAGGAGTGCTTGATGAGTGCGATGCGGGCCGTCCAGGTCGTCGGCTACCACGAGAACCTGCGCATGGCGGAGGTCCCCGTCCCCGAACCCGCGGAGCCGCTCGACGTCGTCGTGAAGATCGGCGGTGCCGGGGTGTGCCGCACCGACCTGCACATCCTCGAAGGCCAGTGGGCCGAGAAGTCCGGGGTGGAGCTGCCCTACACGATCGGGCACGAGAACGCCGGATGGGTGCACGCCGTGGGCTCCGCCGTGACCGGCGTCGCCGAGGGCGACAAGGTCATCCTCCACCCCCTGGTCACCTGCGGGCTGTGCCGCGCCTGCCGCTCAGGGGACGACGTGCACTGCGAGAACAGCCGGTTCCCCGGCATCGACAGCGACGGCGGCTACGCCGACTACATCAGGACGACCGCGCGCAGCGTGGTGAAGCTGGACGAGTCGCTCGAACCCGCCGACGTCGCGGCCTACGCCGACGCCGGCCTCACCGCGTACCATGCGGCCGCCAAGGCCGCGCGCCGGCTGACGCCGCGGGACCGCTGCGCGGTCATCGGCTCCGGCGGCCTCGGGCACATCGGCGTCCAGGTGCTGAAGGCCCTCAGCCCCGCCGAGCTCATCGTGATCGACCGCGACCCGGGCGCCGTCGACCTCGCCACCTCGATCGGCGCCGACCACGGCGTCGTGGCGGACGGCGACCACGTCGAGAAGGTCCTCGACCTCACCCGCGGCGGAGCCGAGGTCGTCGTCGACTTCGTCGGCGAGGGCGGCACCACCGCCGAGGGCCTGCGCATGCTGCGGCAGGCCGGGGACTACCACGTGGTCGGCTACGGGGAGAACATCGACGTCCCCACGATCGACGTCATCTCCGCCGAGATCAACATCATCGGCAACCTCGTCGGCTCCTACAACGACCTGTGCGACCTGATGGCACTCGCCGCCCGCGGCGCGGTCACCCTGCACACCGAGAAGTACGCGCTGGACGACTTCCAGTCCGCGATCGAGGCGCTCGACGCCGGCCGCGTCCGCGGCCGCGCCATCCTCACGCCCTGACGCGCTGGCCGCCCGGTCCCGCGCAGACGTCCCCGGCAGGTCTTGTTAGCGCTATCGATTTCCGGCGTCAATGGGTCGATCCCGCCGGGGTCGGCCGGGGGCGAAGCGGGCCATATTTCCCTGTTCCAGGGATGATCCGCCGCATCTTCCGGTCTCCGGGGTATTGACACGGCAGAGCGTTATCGCAAACATTCTCGCCAAGCGTGTTGGGAGCATGGAGGCGCGATGGGCGAGTCGACGGGGCGGCGTCCGGCCGATCGGGGCCCTGCCGAGGGGCGCCGCGCCCTCATGGAGGACGTGGCCGCGCTGGCCGGCGTCTCGGCCATGACGGTCTCCCGCGTCCTCAACTCGCCCGAGAAGGTCCGCGCCTCGACCCGCGCCCGGGTGCTCGCCGCCGTCCGCGCCCTGGACTACCGGCCGAATGTGGCCGCGCGGGTCCTGGTGACGGGACGGTCGGGAGTCCTCGGCGTCGTCAGCTTCGACACCACGCTCTACGGGCCGGCCTCCACCGTGTACGGCATCGAGCGGGCGGCGCGCGAGCACGACTACGTGATCAGCATCGTCAGCCTGAGCGCGCTGACCCGCCGGTCGATCGGGGAGGCCGTCGACCGGCTGCGCGGCCAGGCGGTCGACGGCATCATCATCGTGGCGCCGCACGTGTCGGCGGCCGAGGGGCTGCGCGGCCTCCCCCCGGAACTGCCGATCGTCGTGGTCGGCGCCGCGGATGAGCTGCCGTTCCCGCTGGCGGCGGTCGACCAGCACGTCGGGGCGGTGCGGGCCACCCGGCACCTCCTCGACATGGGGCACGAGACGGTCTGGCACCTGTCCGGGCCGGCCGACTGGGTCGACGCGGACGGCCGGGTGGCCGGCTGGCGCGCGGCGCTGGCGGCCGGGCGGTGCCGGGAACCCGCCTCGCTGGTGGGGGACTGGTCGGCGCAGTCCGGCTACGACCTCGGCAGGATGATCGCCCGTGACCCGTCCGTCACCGCGGTGTTCGCCGCGAACGACGCCATGGCCCTCGGCCTGCTGCGCGCACTGCGCGAGGCGGGCCGCCGGATCCCGCAGGACGTCAGCGTCGTCGGCTTCGACAACGTCCCCGAGTCCCCGTACTTCTCCCCGCCCCTGACCACCGTCCGGCAGAACTTCGGCGAGATCGGGCGGCACGCCTTCAGCCTGCTGATGGACCGCATCGGCCGTCCCGCCGCGGACGGCGCCCCCGGCCGGCGCCTCGTCGGCCCCGAACTCATCGTCCGCGAGAGCACCGCGGCCGTCCGCGCCTGATCCGCCGTCCGCCCCGTCCGCGTCCGCCGCCGTCATGTTAGCGCTAACAGAGACTTGACCGTCCCACGTCCCACCCCTCGAAGGAGAACCCCCGATGAAGCGAAGAATCCTTGCCGCCGCCGCCGGCGCGGCGCTGGCCCTGACGGCCGTGACGGCCTGCGGCGACTCCGGCTCCGGCTCCGGCGGCGGCTCCGGTTCCGGCTCGATCACCCTGGGCTTCTCCCAGGTCGGCGCCGAGAGCGGCTGGCGGACGGCGAACACCAAGTCGATCAAGGAGGAGGCCGCGGCGGCCGGCATCGACCTCAAGTTCGCCGACGCGCAGCAGAAGCAGGAGAACCAGATCGCGGCGATCCGGTCCTTCATCAAGCAGAAGGTCGACGTCATCGCCTTCTCCCCGGTCGTCGTCACCGGCTGGGACGCGGTCCTCAAGGAGGCGAAGGCGGCCGGCATCCCGGTCGTGCTCACCGACCGCGCGGTGGACTCCGACGCGTCCATGTACGTGACGTTCCTCGGCTCCGACTTCGTCGAGGAGGGCAAGAAGTCCGGCCAGTGGCTGGTGGACCAGTACAAGGACTCCTCCGAGCCGGTGAACATCGTCCAGCTGGAGGGGACGGTCGGCGCGGCGCCGGCGATCGACCGGAAGAAGGGCTTCGAGGAGGTCATCAAGGCCAACCCGAACCTCAAGGTGATCGCGTCGCAGTCCGGCGAGTTCACCCGCGCCAAGGGCAAGGAGGTCATGCAGGCCCTGCTGAAGGCGCACAAGGACATCGACGTCCTGTACGCGCACAACGACGACATGGGGCTCGGCGCGATCCAGGCGATCGAGGAGGCCGGGAAGAAGCCCGGCGAGGACATCAAGATCATCACGGTGGACGCCGTCCGGGACGGGATGCAGGCCCTCGCCGACGGCAAGATCAACTTCATCGTGGAGTGCAACCCGCTGCTGGGCGGGCAGCTGATGGAGATCGTCAAGAAGGTGCACGAGGACCAGCCCGTCGAGCGGCGCATCGTCACCGAGGAGACGGTCTTCGACCAGGAGGCCGCCAAGAAGGCGCTCCCCAGCCGCAAGTACTGACCCCGGGCTCCCGCCGCGCCCGCCGGCCGCCGCGTGCGGCCCGCGGGCCCGGCGGGATCCGTCATGACGAGACCAGGAAGACAGGGGAGGGGGCATCGTGACCGAGCCCGTCCTGGAGGTCACCGGCATCTCCAAGCAGTTCCCCGGGGTCCGCGCGCTCGACGGCGTGGCCTTCCGGCTGTTCCCGGGAGAGATCCACGCGCTGATGGGCGAGAACGGCGCCGGGAAGTCCACGCTGATCAAGGTCCTCACCGGCGTGTACCAGGCCGACGAGGGCCGCATGACGCTGGACGGCGCGGAGCGGCAGGTCCACGACCCGCCGCACGCCCAGCGGCTCGGCATCAGCACCGTCTACCAGGAGGTCAACCTCTGCCCCAACCTGTCGGTGGCGGAGAACATCTTCATCGGCCGGGAGCCCCGCAGGTTCGGCCGGATCGACTGGGCGCGGATCCGGCGCCGGTCCGCCGAGCTGCTGGCCCGGCTCGACCTGGACCTGGACGTGACCGCCCCCCTCGGCGCGCAGTCCCTCGCCGTCCAGCAGCTCATCGCGATCGTGCGGGCCATCGACCTGGACGCGAAGGTCCTCATCCTGGACGAGCCGACGTCCAGCCTCGACCGGGGCGAGGTGGAGCGGCTGTTCGGGGTCATGCGGCGGCTGCGCGACGACGGCGTCGCCATCCTGTTCGTCTCGCACTTCCTGGAGCAGATCTACGAGATCTGCGACCGGGTCACCGTGCTGCGCAACGGCAGGCTGGTCGGGGAGTACCCGATCGGCGAACTCGGCCGGTTCGACCTGGTCTCCCGGATGACCGGGCAGGAGCTGCACGACCTGGAGCAGCTCGAAGAGGCCGCCCCCGCCATCACGCGCGGGAAGCGGCTGCTCGCCCTGGAGGGCGCCGGGCGGACCGGGGCGCTCACGCCGGTCGACCTGGAGATCCACGAGGGCGAGGTCGTGGGCCTGGCCGGGCTGCTCGGCTCGGGGCGCTCGGAGCTGGCCCGGCTCGTGTTCGGCGCCGAGGCCGCCGACACCGGCCGCGTCCGGGTCGGCGAGGAGACCGTCGCGCTGCGGACGCCGCGCGCCGCGATCGACCGCGGCATCGCGTTCTGCCCCGAGGACCGCAAGGCCGACGGCCTGGTCATGGACCTGACGGTCGCGGAGAACATCGTCCTCGCGCTGCAGGCCGCCCGCGGCTGGACGCGGCCGCTGCCGTCGCGGCGCCGGGACGAGCTCGTCGGCGAGTACATCCGGAAGCTGCGGATCCAGCCGCCGTCCCCCGGCACGCCGGTCCGCAACCTCAGCGGCGGCAACCAGCAGAAGGTGCTGCTCGCGCGCTGGCTCATCACCCGGCCCCGGCTGCTGATCCTGGACGAGCCGACCCGCGGCATCGACGTCGGCGCCAAGACCGAGATCCAGAAGCTCGTCGTGGCGCTCGCCGGGGACGGCATCGGGGTGCTGTTCATCTCCGCCGAGCTGGAGGAGGTCCTGCGGCTCTCGCACAAGGTCGAGGTGCTGCGGGACCGCACGCTCGTCGCGGAGCTCGCCAACGACGGATCCCTCACCCCCGAGCGGCTCCTCGGGACGATCGCGAACGGAGCGTCATGAACCCCGTGAACGCCGTCAACCGGGCGAACCTCGCGCGGCTGACCAGGCACCGGCTCTTCTGGCCGGTGGCGGTGCTCGTGCTGCTGCTCGTCGTCAACGCGGTCGTCACGCCGGGCTTCCTCGCCATCCGGGTCCGGGACGGCCACCTCTACGGCAGCCTGATCGACATCCTCCGGTTCGGCGCCCCGCTGATCATGGTCTCGCTCGGCATGACCATGGTCATCGCCACCGGCGGGATCGACCTGTCGGTGGGCTCGGTCGTCGCGATCAGCGGCGCGATGGCCTGCTTCCTGATCAGCGAGGGGCAGGGCCTGGCCGTCGCGCTCGCGCTGAGCTTCGGCCTGTGCCTGGTGCTCGGGCTCTGGAACGGGCTGCTCGTCACCCGGCTCAGCATCCAGCCGATCATCGCGACGCTCATCCTCATGGTCGGCGGGCGCGGCATCGCCCAGCTGATCACCGGCGGGCAGATCATCACGATCGACCGGGACTCGGGGTACCGGGAGATCGGCGGCGGCCACCTGGCTGGGCTGCCCGTCGCGGTGCTGATCGTGCTGGCGTCCGTGGCCGCCGCGGCCGTGCTCGCCCGCCGGACCGCGCTCGGGCTGCTGCTGGAGTCGGTCGGCGGCAACGCGGAGGCGTCCCGGCTCGTCGGCATCCGCGCGTCCGGGCTGATCGTCCTCGGCTACGTGTTCTGCGCCGTGTGCGCGGGCGTCGCCGGATGGATGATCTCCTCGGACGTGTCCGCGGCCGACGGCAACAACGCCGGGCTGTGGATCGAGCTCGACGCGATCCTCGCGGTGGTGCTCGGCGGCACCGCGCTCACCGGGGGGCGGTTCTCCATCGCGGGCACCGTCGTCGGCGCGCTCATCATCCAGACGCTCAACACGACGATCTACACGGCCGGGATCCCGCCGCGCACGACGCTGGTGTTCGAGGCCGCCGTCGTCACTTTCGTGTGCCTGCTGCAGTCCCCGGCCTTCCGCGCCAAGGTCGGCCGCCGCCGTCCCGGCGGACCCGTCCAGCCGCCCGCGGACCCGCCGTCCGCGGACAAGAAAGTGGAGGTCCCCGCATGACCACCGCCCTCGCCCTCCCGGCGGTGCACCGCCGGCACGTCCCGGTCCTCGTCACGTTCGGGCTGTTCGTCCTGGCGTTCGCGACCGGGGCGCTGCGCTACGAGAACTTCGGCACCGCCCAGGTCTTCGCCGACCTGTTCATCGACAACGCGTTCCTGCTGGTCGTCGCCATCGGCATGACGTTCGTCATCCTCAGCGGCGGCATCGACCTGTCGGTCGGGTCGGTCGTGGCCCTCTCGGGCATGCTGTGCGCGGTCGGAACGTCCCGGCTCGGCCTGCCCGGCCCGCTGGTGATCCTGGTCGTCCTGCTCGTCGGGACGCTGTTCGGCGCCGCGATGGGCTACGTGATCCACGTCTTCGAGATCCAGCCCTTCATCGCCACCCTCGCCGGGATGTTCCTCGCCCGCGGCCTGTGCTTCACCATCAGCGAGAAGCAGATCTCCATCGAGAACGGCTTCTTCGACACCGTCGCGCTGAACCGGGTCGCCCTGCCCGGCGGCGTCCGCGTGTCCGCGGGGGCCATCATCGCGCTGGTCACCTTCGCCGTGGCCGTGTACGTGCTGCACTGGACGCGGACCGGGCGCAACGTCTACGCGATCGGCGGCGGCGAGCAGTCCGCGCTGCTCATGGGGCTGCCCGTCGCCCGCACCAAGATCCAGGTGTACGCCATCAGCGGGTTCTGCTCCGCCCTCGGCGGCGTCCTGTTCGCCTTCTACACGCTGTCCGGTGACGGGCTGCACGCCGTCGGCATGGAACTCGACGCCATCGCCGCCGTCGTCATCGGCGGCACCATGCTGACCGGCGGTTCCGGCTACGTGGTCGGCACCCTTCTCGGCGTGCTCGTCCTGGGCGTCATCAAGACCATGCTCACCTTCGAGGGCACGCTCAGCTCGTGGTGGACGCGCATCGCCATCAGCGTCCTGCTGTTCGCCTTCATCGCCCTGCAACGCCTGGTCGGCATCCGGAGGAGGGCCCGCTCGTCCCCGTCCGCCCCGTCTCCGGCC
>NZ_SMKB01000275.1:0-8941 GCF_004348575.1 Actinomadura sp. 7K534 | reverse complement strand
GGTGCGGGCGGTAGGGGCGCGGGTCAGGAACGGGGCAGCCGCGCCATCAGTGTCCGGATGTGCTCGATGAGGCCGATCGAGCCGGGGACGGTGCGGCCCAGCGACTCGGGCAGGGCCAGGAGGCCGACGTCCAGGATGAACGGGTCGACGACGTGGAAGCTCCGCTCCAGCCCCGGCCGTTCCTCGGTGAGGCCCTCGGGTGTCGCGAGCTTGGACGAGTCGCAGGTCAGCGTCGTGGTCTCCGGGTAGGAGAACAGGCCGGACACCCGCCACCCGGAAAGCTCGATCTCGCTCATGCAGCCGTAGGTCTCCTCGTGCGTGACCCGGCCCACGACGCCCTGCCAGGTGCCGTCGCCCTTCACCACGCCGCCGAGCAGGGTGGCCGTGCCGTCCGGCTCGTGGGAGACGCCCCATTCCCAGCCGGAGTAGCTCTGGTCCAGGACGTTGAAGTCGCCCCAGTTGTGGTCGTGGTAGCCGCGCCAGCCGTCCACGCTGATCCGGGACGACCCGGGCGGCTGGAGCCACCCCTTGACGTGGCTGGTGGCGACGGGCGACGTCCAGTACATCGTCTGGCCGTTGTCGTACTCGATCGGGCCGCCGGTCACGCCGGGCAGGGCGTTGTCGAACCAGATGTCGGCCTTGGCGAAGAGCCCGTGCCACGTCAGGTGGTAGGCGCCGCGCTCCTCGTCGTAGACCAGGTCGCCGGCGCTGCTGCGGACGACGGGGCCGTCCGACGCCGTCACGTCGAAGGCGGGCTCCGGCAGCACGAGCTTCTGCCCCTCCTCCGGATACCAGAAGATCAGCGCGGTCGGGACCGGCTCGGTGAACAGCATCGCGATGAACGTCCGCTTCGTCGCCGGATCCATGACGTGCGTGTACCACCACTCGGTGGCCGAGCCCGGATGCGGGCCGTCGTCGGAGGGCTCGGCGAGCTTGCCGGGCACCTGGGTGAGGTCGGAGCGGGTGATGTCGGTGCGCGGGATCCACGAGCCGGGACCGTCCCCGCCCTCGGCGCGCGCCGCCGGGCCGGACGCGGCGGCCACCGCGCAGGTGGCGGCCATGACCAGCGCGAGCAGGGCGGCGAGATTCCGGCGGACGGTGTCGTGACGTACCACGTTGAGCCTCCTCGGCCGAGCCCCCCGTGACGTCCGGCCCCTGGCGTGGAGCCGTGGACCGAGTGTGATTCGGTCGGCGGACGCTGTCAAGCACTGTGTCGACACACTGTCCGACGACGGCCGCGCGCGGGTACGCTGCCAGCCATGGCCTCCACCACACGGCCCCGCCGCAAGGTGCGGGAACGGCGCGAGGACGTCCGGCACCGCGTGCTGCGGACGGCCGCCGAGATGATGGCCGACGGCACCCCGTACACCGAGCTGCCCGTCCAGCGCATCGCCGAGCGTGCCGACGTGGCACGTTCCACCTTCTACCTGCACTTTCCCGACAAGAGCCGGTTGCTCATCGCGCTTGCGGAGGAGGCGGTCGAGGCGCTGTTCGGGGAGGCCGTCACCTGGTGGCGGGCCGACCACGCGGACGGCACGGCGGGCGTCGCGCACGCCATGCGCCAGATGATCGCCGCCTACCGCGAGCACCGCCGGGTCCTGGCCGCCCTGTCCGAGGTCGCCGGCTACGACCCGGACGTCGCGGCCTTCTGGCGCGACCGGAGGCGCCGGTTCACCGACGTCGTCCGGGACAGGCTCGACGCCGAGCAGCGGGCGGGGACCGTCGATCCCGAAATGGACGTCCCGACGACGGCCCAGGTGCTCACGGGGATGGTGGAGCAGGCCATCCAGGCGCGCTGCCGCCATGACGAGGGCCCGGGGGACGAGCGGGTCGCCCGCACCCTCGCCCGCTCGATCTGGCTGACGGTCTACGGCGTGCCTCCGCCGCCGCCTTGATCTGGACAACTGTCCAGACTAGAGTCCGCGTATCGCGCGGCGGCCGGGCCGCCCCCTACCCGAGGGACCGCCCATGGACGACCTCCCAGAACTGGGCTTCTACGGACTGGCCGGGCACTCGGCCACGCCCCGGGACCTGATCGCCGAGGTCGCCGAGGGCGAGCGCCTGGGGCTCGGCTCGGTCTTCCTGTCCGAGCGGTTCACGACCAAGGAGGCGGCCGTGCTCTCCGGGGCCGCCGCCGCGGCCGGGGAGCGGATCGGCATCGCCACCGCCGCCACCAACCACAACACCCGCCACCCCCTGCTGACCGCGACCCTCGCGACGACCATGCACCGCCTCTCCGGCGGGCGCTTCGCGCTCGGGCTCGGCCGCGGGTTCGACATGCTCTTCGACGTCATGGGCCTGCCGCGCGTCACCAGCGCGCAGATGGAGGACGCCATCGGCATCCTGCGCCGGCTCTGGCGCGGCGAGGCGGTCGCCGGCCACGACGGGCCCGCGGGGAACTTCCCGTACCTCAGCCAGGACCCCTCCTTCGACGAGGACATCCCGATCATCCTCACCGCGATGGGGGAGCGGACCCTGGAGTTCGCCGGGCGCGTCGCCGACGGCGTCGTCCTGCACACCTTCTTCACCGACGAGACGCTCGCGAAATCCGTCGAGACCATCCGCCGCGGGGCGGCCGAAGCGGGCCGAGATCCCGCGTCCGTCCGGGTGTGGTCGGTGCTGGCCACCGTCGGCGACCACCTGGACGAGGAGCTGCGGCTGCGCAAGCTCGTCGGCCGCCTGGCCACCTACCTGCAGGGCTACGGGGACCTGCTGGTCCGCGTCAACGGCTGGGACCCCGCCGTCCTCGCCCGCTTCCGCGCCGACGACCTCGTCTCCGGCTACCCCGGCGCCTTCGACGTGATCGGCACGGCCGCCGACCTGCGGCACGTCGCCGGGCTGATCCCGGACGAGTGGCTCGCCGCCTCCGCGACCGGCACGCCCGACGACTGCGCGGCCCGAGTCCTCGACCAGTTCGACGCGGGCGCCGACGGCGTCATCCTGCACGGCGCGACCCCCGCCGAACTCGCCCCGGTCCTCGACGCCTACCGCCGCGTCCGCCCGGCCGGCCTCGCGGCCCTTCCCCGCAACCCGGGCCGCGCCCGGTGACGCCGGCGGACCTCACCCCCGCCTGGCTCGGCGGCCTCCTGGGCTCCCGGGTCGACGAGGTGGCCGCCGAGCCCGTCGGCACCGGGCAGATCGGCGCGTGCTTCCGGCTGACCGTGAACGGTGACGGCGTCCCCGGCCGCCTGGTGGCCAAGCTGCCCGCCGCCGACCCCGCCGCCCGCGCCCTCCTCGGCGGCGCCTACCGCACCGAGGTCCTCTTCTACCGCGACATCGCCCCGACCGTCGCGATCCGCACCCCGCGCTGCCACCACGCCGCGATCGACCCCGAAACCTTCGACTTCGCCCTCCTCCTGGAGGACCTCTCCCCGGCGGCCCAGGGCGACCAGCTGGCCGGCTGCCCGCCCCGCCGGGCCGCCGCCTGCATGACCGCCCTGGCGGGCCTGCACGGCCCCCGCTGGTGCGACGACTCCCTGCTCGGCATCGAGGGCCTCCACCACAACACCGCCGCCGACGCGGACACCCTGGCCGAGGTCTACGCCCCCGCCGTCGAGACCTTCATCGACCGCTTCGGCGACCGCCTCCACCCCGCCGACCGGGACACCCTGCGCCGGACCACCGACACCATCGGCCCCTGGCTCGTCGCCCGCTCCGAACGCTTCGGCCTCGTCCACGGCGACTACCGCCTGGACAACATCCTGTTCCCGCCGGACGGCGACCCCCCGACCACCGTCGACTGGCAGACCCTGACCATCGGCCTGCCCGCCCGCGACCTGTCCTACTTCCTGGCCACCAGCCTCACCACCGACGACCGCCGCACCCACGAACGCGACCTCGTGGCCCGATACCACGAGGCCCTCCTCGCCCACGGCGTCAGCGACTACCCGCTAGACCTCTGCTGGGACGACTACCGCTTCGCCCTACTGCAGGGCCCCCTCATCACCGTCCTGGGCTGCGCCTACGGCACCCCCACCGACCGCGGCGACACTATGTTCCTAACCATGGCCACCCGAGCCTGCACCACCATCCGCGACCTGGATCCCCCACGCCGTGACGATGCCGGCCGCCGGCGCCCGGTCTAGGGCAGGCGGCCGTTGAGCCAAGTGGGTTCGAGGTCGCCGCCGTCGGTGCGGTCCATGTTGTGCAGGGTGGTGCGGGACGTGTCGGTGTCGCCGGTGGCGAGGCGTATGGCGATCTTGTCTTCGATGTCCTTCGGGGCGCCGCCGGAGTAGCCGTTGAAGACGCTGGAGAAGATCAGGGTGCGGCCGGCCGGGTCGCGCACGTAGCCGGACAGTGCGGTGACGCCCGTCAGCGTGCCGGTCTTGGCGCGGACGTTCCCGGCGGCGGCGGTGCCGCGCATGCGGTTCGCGAGCGTGCCGCCGGTCATCGGGCCGGGCTCCCCGGCGATGGGCAGCGCGGCGTGCCAGGCGGGGAACCAGGGGCGCTTCCGGACGTTCCGCAGCAGCGTGCCGAGTTGTGCGGCCGTCGTGCGGTTGCCGCGCGAGAGGCCCGATCCGTCCGTCATGGTCACCTGCGACGTGTCGACGCCGAGGCGCCGGAGTTCGGCGGTGACGGCGGGCAGTCCGGCCTCCCAGGTGCCCTTGCGCTGAGTCTCGCGGCCGATGGCCTTGACGAGGGTCTCGGCCATGACGTTGTTGCTGAGCTTGAGGAACGGTACGGCGAGCCGGGCCAGGGGCATCGAGGTCCGGGTGGCCACCGTCCGGGCGTCCGCGGGTGTCCGGCCGCGCTCGGTGGCTCCGGCCACCCGGACGCCGTGCGCCTTGAGCGCCTTGCGGAAGACGTCCGCCGCGAACAGCGTCGGCTCCTCGACGGTCCGCAGGACGCTGGTGGGCGCCGCGCCCGCCGGGTGGGAGCCGGTGATGACGATCGTGTTGGTGCCGTTGCCCCGGTCGACCACGAGCGTGGACGCGGACCCGGGCGCGCCGGTGACGGCCCGGTTGTCGATCTTCACCACGTCCGTGTCGGGGGTCAGCCCGACCCGGACCGGCCGCCCCTGCCGGGCGGCGGGAGCGAGTGAGATCTCGACCGAGCCGGCGTCGAAGTCGTCGTTGGGCGAGACGGTCAGCGCGGACGTCTGCGCCGCGTAGGCGTACTGGAGGTCGGTGGGGTCCCAGTCGGCCGGGGTCCGCCGGGCGTCGAACCAGGTGTCGTCGGCGACGAGGTCGCCCCTGACCCTGGTGATGCCCTTGGCGGCGACGGCCGCGGCCAGCCGGTCGTACTCGGCGGCCCGCATGGTCGTGTCGCCGGTGCCGGTGAGGTAGAGGTCGCCGCCCTTGACGCTCACCGTCGTGCGGAACCGGTATCCGGGGCCGAGGATGCCGAACGCGGCCGCCGCGGTCTGCAGCTTGTTGTTCGAGGCCGGGGTCCGCGGCGCGTCGGCGTCGCGGTCGTAGAGGGTTTCGCCGGTCCTGGCGTCCCTGACGGTCACGCCTATCGCTGCGCCCTGGAGGCGCTCGTCCCGCAGGATCGCGTCCAGGTCCGCCGCCAGGTCCCCGGGCGGAGCGGCGTGGGCGGGGAGGGCGGTGGCGCCGCCCAGCGCCATGCCGCCGCCCAGTAGCAGGGCGATCCCGGCGCTCTTGATCATGTCGCGAGTCTACGCGGGTGACCGCGATCACAGAATCATATGATCAACTCTTGACGCGCGACAAAAGTTTGTCTAGCGTTCGTCGCTGTCGAGGTAAGCGTCCCTTTGCCCCGCGTTGAAGGGAAGGCCCCATGCGCACCGGATCCGGATCCGCCCGGGAGGCCGTTCCCGCGCCCGGGGCTCCGCTGCTGGACGTCGACGGCCTCGACGTCGGCTACAACGGCGCGGTACGTGCCCTGCGCGGGGTGTCGCTGCAGGTCCCGCGCCGGGGCGTGGTCGCCGTCCTCGGCGGCAACGGCGCCGGGAAGACGACCCTCTTGCGCGCGATCTCCGGGACGCTCGGTTCCGCCGGCGGCGCCGTCACCGCGGGGACGATCCGCCTCGACGGCCGCGACGTCCGCGGCCTGCCCGCCGCGGAGATCGTGCGGGCCGGCATCGCGCAGGTCCCCGAGGGCAGGCGCGTGTTCCGGGACCTCACGGTGGAGGAGAACCTGCGGGCCGGCGGCCTCACCGCGGCGCCGCGCATCAGGAGCGCGGCGCTCCAGGGGATCTACGAGCTCTTCCCCGATCTGGCCGAGCGCCGCCGGGAGCGGGCCGGGCTGCTGTCCGGGGGCCAGCAGCAGATGCTCGCCATCGGCCGCGGGCTGATGAGCCGGCCCCGGCTGCTCCTCCTGGACGAGCCGTCCCTCGGCCTCGCGCCGCAGCTCGTCGCGCGGATCGGCGAGATCGTCACGGAGATCAACCAGCAGGGCACGGCGGTCCTGCTGATCGAGCAGAACGCCGTCATGGGGCTGCGGGTGGCGGACAGCGCCTACGTGCTCGAAGTCGGGAGGGTGGCCGCGTCCGGCCCGGCCGGGGTCCTGGCCGGCAGCGACGAGATCCGCGGCCGCTACCTCGGCGCGGGCACCGCGTCCACCGCCGGTCCGGGGCCGGACGACGACCGGGAGCCGCCGGACACCGTGCCCCCGGGGCCGGCGGCGGCCGTGCGCGCCGAGGCGCTGAAGGTCGACGGGGTGACGGTCCGTTTCGGCGGCGTCACCGCGCTCGCCGACGTCTCCTTCGAGATCGAGCCGGGCACCGTGCACGCCCTCATCGGCCCGAACGGCGCCGGCAAGTCGACGTGCATCAACGTCCTCGGCGGGGCGTACCGGGTCGCCGCCGGCACCGTCCGCTACGGCGACCGGACGCTCACCGGGCTGCGCGCCGACCAGATCGCCGGCCTCGGCGTCGCGCGGACCTTCCAGAACATCTCGCTCTCCCTGGACGCCACCGTCGCCGACAACCTCCTCACCGGGCGGCACCGCCTGATGCGCTCCGGCGTGCTCGGCGGCGCGCTGGGCCTGCCCCGCGCCCGCCGGGAGGACCGCGAGCACCGCGCCCGGGCGGAGCGGGTCGCCGAGCTGCTCGGCCTCACCGCCCTGCTCGGCCGGTCCGTGCACGCCCTCTCCTACGGCGACCGCAAGCGGGTCGAGCTGGGCCGCGCCCTGTGCGCCGAGCCGACCCTGCTGCTCCTGGACGAGCCGGTCGCCGGCATGAACCCCGCCGAGTCCGCCGAGATGGCCGCGACGATCGCGGAGGTCCGGCGCGAACTCGGGATCTCGATCCTCCTCGTCGAGCACGACATGCCGTTCGTGATGGGCCTCGCCGAGCGCGTCACCGTCCTCGACTTCGGCCGGCGCATCGCGGACGGCACCCCCGCCGAGGTGCAGCGCGACCCGGAGGTCCTGCGGGCCTACCTCGGGTCGGAGGCCGCATGAGGCACGGCCGCATCAGGGACGGAGTACGCGCCCCATGAGCTACCTGCTGACCCAGCTGGTCAACGGCGTGTCGCTCGGCCTCGTGCTCGGGCTGATCGCGGTGGGGTTCGTGGTCGTGTTCAAGTCCACCGGTGTGCTGAACTTCGCGCACGGCTCGGTGCTCCTGCTGGGCGCCTACCTCGTCGCCCGGCTCCACCCGGAACTCGGCTTCTGGGGCGCGCTCGCCGCCGGGGTGGCGGGTGCGGCCCTCGTCGCCGCGCTGATCAACACGCTGCTGGTGCGGCGGGTCGCCGAGCACGACCCGGGCGTGCTCGCGATCCTGACGATCGGCGTGGACATCCTGCTGCTCACCGAGCTGACCAGGCAGATCGGCAACGACGTCCTCGACATCGGCGCCCCGTGGGGGGCGTCGGTCGTCAGCGCGGCGGGGGTGAGCCTGCCGGCGTCCCGGGCGATCGCCGCGGGCACGGCGCTGGTGCTGTTCGCCGCGCTCGGCGCGCTCGCCGCCCGCACCGACTGGGGGCTCGCGATGCGCGCGGCGGCGGCCGACCCCGACACCGCGTCGCTGATGGGCATCCGGCTCAGCCGCACGAGTGCGGTCGGGTGGGGGCTGGCCGGCGCGCTGGCCGCCGTCGCGGGGGTGTTCCTGACCTCCTACCCGACGCCCGGCGTCGAGCCCGGCGTCTCCATCGTCGCGTTCGCCGCGATCCCCGCGTGGGTGCTGGGCGGCTTCGACTCGGTGCCGGGCGCGGTCGCCGGCGGCCTCGTCATCGGGGTCGCGCAGGCGCTCGCGATCGGCTACGAGTCCGAGCTGCACTTCCTCGGCGGCGGGTTCGGCGAGGTCGTCCCCTACGCGGTGATGGTGCTCGTCCTGCTGCTGCGCCCGCACGGGCTGTTCGGACAGAAGGAGGCCATCCGTGTCTGACCGGCCCGCCGCGTCCCTCCGGCTCAACTCGCCGCTCCGGCTGATCCCGCCCCTCCGGCTCGGTTCGCCGCCGCGTGCCGCCGGCGCCGTGCTGCTGCTCACCGCGGTCGCCGGCCCGCTGTGGCTCACCGACTTCTGGCTGCAGGCGGGGCTGTTCGCGATGGCCGCCGTGGTCGGGGCGATCGGCCTCACCCTGCTCGTCGGCGTCGCCGGGCAGCTGTCGCTCGGCCACGCGTTCTTCCTCGGCGTCGGCGCCTACACCTACACCCTCCTCGCCGGGGAGCGGGAGGACGGGATGTCCGGGTTCGGACTGCCCCCGGTGGCGGCCCTGCTCGCGGCCGCGGTGGTGGCGGGAGCGGCGGGCGCGGCGTTCAGCCCCATCGCCGGACGGCTGCGCGGCATCTACCTCGGCCTCGCCTCGCTCGGCCTCGTGTTCCTCGGCCGGCACGTCTGGCTCAACGCCGAGGACGTCACCGGCGGCTACAACGGGCGCACCGTCGAGGCGTTCGCGGTGCCCGGCTTCAGCTTCAGCGACGAGAACCCCGACTACCTGGCGGTGCTCGGGACGCCGTTCGGCGAGCTGCACCGCCTCTGGTACCTGTTCCTCGCCGTCGCGCTGTTCGCCGCCTACTGCGGCCGGGGCATCAAGGC
>NZ_SMKB01000274.1:0-8947 GCF_004348575.1 Actinomadura sp. 7K534 | reverse complement strand
GGGTGCTGCAGGTCGGCGGGTGTGGCGGGACGGAACCGCACCGCCTGGCCTCCGCTGCGCACCAGCGCGGCGGTGAACGTGCCGGTGCGGGTGACGACGGTGCGCCCGACGTCGACGGCCACCGGTTTGCGGGCGGCCCCTACATGGTGCCTTCCAGGGCACGGACAGTGAACACCCGATCCTCCTGTTGATGCCGTTTTTAGATGGAACGCGATAGAAAGTCGACATGAGCCTCACACGTCGCGGCTTTCTCATCGCGGGGCTTGCCGGGGGAGCGACCCTCCTCAGCGCCGTCGGGCCCCGCGGTTCAGGCACCGACTCCCGGCCCGCACCGGCCGCCGGGGGCGGGGGCTACGTCACGATGCCGGGCGTTACTCCGCCGCAGCTGAAGGCGCGGCGGCACGGCCGGACGGCGGACGGCCTGCTGTTCATCGCCCCGTTCCGGGGGCGGGACGACGCGGACGCCCTCATCGTCGACGACCGCGGCGAACCCGTCTGGATCCACCGCTCGGACCAACTCGTGACCGACGTGCGGGTCCAGACCTACGAGGGCGAGCCGGTGCTCACCTACTGGGAGGGCGAACGCAGGGAGGGCGGCTACGGGTACGGCGTCGGAGTCGTCCTCGGCCAGGACTACCGGCGCGTCGCCGAGGTCCGCACGGGCAACGGCGTCCAGGGGGACTTCCACGAGTTCGTGCTCACCGACCGCGGCACGGCGCTGCTCATCGCCTATCCGGAGGTGGCCGCCGACATGCGGCCGATCGGCGGCCCGCGCGACGGGCGCGTCCTCGACAACCGGGTCCAGGAGATCGACGTCCGGACGGGCGAGGTCCTGCTCGACTGGAGCGCCCTCGGCAACCTCGACCTCACCGAGACGCTCACTCCGCCGGCGGAGAACGCCGACGGCACGCCGGGCAAGCCGTTCGACCCGATCCACGTCAACTCGATCCAGGACGACGGGGACACCCTCCTGCTGTCGGCGCGCAACTCCTGCGCCCTGTACTCGCTCGACCGCCGGACGGGCACCGTCCGCTGGCGGCTCGGCGGCAGGCGCAGCGACTTCCCGCTGGACGGGAAGGCGAAGTTCGCCTGGCAGCACGACGCCCGCCGCCAGCCGGACGGGACGATCTCGCTCTTCGACAACCAGATCGCCAACCCGGGCGACGGCCCGTCCCGGGGGATGATCCTGGACGTCGACGAGGAGGCCCGGGAGGTGACGCTCGTCCAGGAGTTCACCGACGGCCGCACCTTCGGGCAGTACATGGGCAACATGCAACTCCTGCCGGGCGGGAACGCGCTCGTCGGCTGGGGCTCGACCGGGGCGGTGACGGAGTTCACCGGCGACGGGCGGCCCGCCCTGGAGATGACCGGCGTCGGGGACGGTTCGTACCGCGCCTACCGCGCCCCCTGGAACGGCCGGCCCGCGACGGGCCCCGCCGTGGTGGCGGCCCCGGTGGACGACGCCCGGATGCGCGTCCACGTGAGCTGGAACGGCGCGACGGGCGTCGCCGCGTGGCGGTTCCACACCGGATCGGCCCCGTCGAGCCTGGCGATGGCGGGGTCGGCGCGGCGGACCGGCTTCGAGACCGCCGCCACCGTCCCCCGGGCGCGGTACGTCGTGGCGGAGGCAGTCGCGGTTGACGGCTCGTCCCTCGGCCGCTCCGCCCCGCAGACCGTGTGACCGGGTGAGCCCGGTCAGTCCTGCTCGGGCGGGTTGTTGAGCGTGCGGTAGCGGTCGAGGACGCGTTCCAGCTCGCGGCGCTCGCGCTTGGTGGGGCGGCCCGCGCCGCGCTCGCGGCGGCCGACCGGGATGAGCGCCTCGCGCGGCGGCGGGGGCGGGCTCTTGTCGATCAGGCACTCGGCGGCCGCCGGCGCCCCGACCCGCTTGCGGATGATCTTCTGCACGACGACGATCCGCTCGCGCCCGTCATGGCGGAGCCGGATCTCGTCGCCGGGCTTCACCGCCGTGGACGGCTTGGCGCGCTCGTCGTTCACCCGGACATGGCCCGCGCGGCAGGCGGTCGTCGCCATCGAGCGGGTCTTCAGCAGGCGCACGGACCAGAGCCACAGGTCGACCCGTACGGTGCCCTCATCGCCCATGGGTCCATGATGTCACTTCGGTACGGGTTCCTTGCGGTCGCTGATCCAGGCGTCCGCGCGTTCCCACTGCGTGTAGAGCCAGTCGGTGCGGGCCTCGCGGTCGCGGGGGACGTCCTCGGCGGGGATCCGCCACCAGCGGGCCTGGACGTCCCCGGTGAGCGGGACGTGCCGCCAGATGTCGCCGGGCGTGGCCATGTGGTCGAGGCCGACGTGCGCGACGAACACGACGTCGGCGGACGGCGCGGACTCCAGCGCGGCCAGCACGCCGCCGGGGCGGGGCGGCATCAGGTTCCGCATCCGGGCGGCGCGCTCCGCCTCCCGGACGCGGCGGAGCCGGGCCAGCCGCCGGATCGCGCGGCGGCGGCGCTCCGGGGAGAAGTTGCCGCCCTCGGGGAAGATGACGAGCGCGTCGCGGGGGCCGAGGCCGGCGGCGAGCCGGGCGATGTCGTCGACGGCGCCGCCGCCGGGCGACACCCACGCGTTCGGCATGCGGTTCGCCGCGATGTCGATGCACGGGTCGAGCTGGAGCATCGCCTTCATGACCACGCGCGGCCGCCGCCGGTAGTCGGCGAGCAGGTGGTGGACGAGGAGCAGCGCGTCGCCGGGGCCCGCGTGCCGGCTGAGCACGATCAGCGGCCGGTCACCGTCGCCGGCCTCGCCCCCGGCGTCCCCTCCGGCGTCCCCCTCGGCCGTGCCCTCGATCACCAGCCGCAGGCCGAGCCGCCGCTCCGCCGCCGCGTACAGGCCGGCGACGTAGCGGGCGATGATGTCGTAGTGCCGGTCGTCGCGGGTCCGGCGGCGGAGCCACAGCCACCCGCACTCCAGCACGGCGGACGACTCCCGCGTGCCCCACACGAGCGCGAACCAGAGCAGCCGGGCGGCGCGCTTGCGCTGGCGGCCGAGGACGTACGCCACCGCGTGCGCGACCGGGAACACCACCACGACCAGCAGGGTCAGCGCGAACAGGAGCGGCGTCAGGAGCAGGCGGCGGACGACGGGGGGAGGCAGCATGTCACGCTCGTTCTTTGAGGTACTCCAATGATGCCTGGTAGGCGCGTTCGATGTGGACGCGGATTCCCGCCACATTCCGGTACCTCATCTGGGCGAGGTCGACCCCGGACTTCTGCGGCGCCGTGCCCGCCGGGAGGACGTGCACGTCCAGGTCGTCCGGCAGTTCCGCCATCTCCTCGAAGAAGCGGTGCCGCCGCGCGATCTCGAACGCGACCATGCCCACCTCCCAGGGCCGGCGCGGCGGCGGCAGGTCGCGCTCGATCCGCCCGACGTGCAGGACGTAGACGGTGGTGGCGCCGAGCATGACGGCGCGGCCGACCGGGATGCTGTGCACGAGCCCGCCGTCGAAGTAGTGCCGGTCGCCGACCCGGACGGGCGGCAGCAGCCCCGGCACGGCGGACGAGGCGAGCACCGCCGGGGTGAGCGGCCCGTCCGTGAACCAGTGCGCCATCGCCGTCTCGATGCCCGCCGCGACGCACTGGAACGGGACGGCCAGCTCCTCGAACGTCCGGACGGGCAGCAGCTCGTCCAGCATCCGGTGCAGCGGTTCGTTCGAGTGCAGGTGGGTGCCGGAGCGGGCGAGCGTCCACAGCCGCGACCAGACCCGCGCGCCGAACACGTCGCGGACGGAGTCGTCCGACCACAGCCCGGTGAGTCGCTCGACGGCCGTGTCCGGCGAGGCGGCGATGAACGCGCCGTTCACCGCCCCGATCGACGTGCCCACGACGAGGTCCGGGCCGATGCCCATCTCCCGCAGCGCGCGCAGCATCCCGACCTCGTGCGCGCCGAGGACGCCGCCGCCCCCGAGCACGAACGCCACCCGCGGCTCCCGTTCCACCCGCCCTCCTTCGAACGCTGAGGGCAGCTTCTCCCCCTAGATCCACCGTAAACGGGCAAGCGCCGCCAACCGTCCGCGGAGCGGGAGCGGGCCGGCCGCCCAGAGGTGGTGGGCGGCCGGCCCTGGTCCCCGTGAAGGGACCGACTCAGTGGTGGTGGCCGCGGCGGGTCCGCAGGCCGTACCCGTAGGGGAACAGCGGGTCGTAGTCCCGGTCGCCGACGTTGATCGGCTCCTGGTCCTCGCTGCGGGGCCAGCTCACCGGGAGGCGGCCCTGGAACGGGCGCTTGCCGAACAGGACGTCCGCGACGCCCGCGCCCTCGCTGCCGGGCAGCCAGGACATGACGAACGCGTCCATCTTGGACAGCCGGTCGGTGACGATCTGCGGGCGGCCCGCGACGTCGAGGACGACGCAGGTCTCGATCGCGCCGCACACCTTGTCGATGTTCGCCTTGTCGGCGTCGGACAGGTTCAGCGTGTGCCCGTTGCCGACGTCGCCGACGCCCTCGGCGTAGGGCGTCTCACCGACCACGACGACCCCGACGTCGCTGCCGGACGTGGGCGCTGAGGCGTCCGCGCTGTAGGTGACGTCCCCGGAGTACTGCTTGATGCCGTCCAGGATCGTCGTGCCGGGGATGATGTCCCCCGACTGCCCCTGCCAGGTGACCGTCCAGCCGCCGGCCTGGTTGCCCATGTCGTCGGCGTTGACGCCCGCGACGTAGACGTCCGCGTTCCGCTTCAGCGGCAGCGCGTGCCCGCGGTTCTTCAGCAGGACCTGCGATTCGGCGACGGCCCGGCGGGCCACCGCGCGGTGCGCCGGCGAGCCGATCGTGTCCGCGTACCTGCGGTCGGTGTACGGCCGCTCGAACAGGCCGAGCTTGAACTTCGCCGCCAGGATGCGGCGCACGGCGTCGTCGATGCGCGACATCTGCACGCGTCCCGCACGCACTTCGGCCAGCAGCGTCTCGACGAACTGCGGAGCGCTGTAGGGCTCCATGAACATGTCGACGCCCGCATTGACGGACGTGCGGACCTGCGTCGCGTAGTCGCCGGGGATCTGCTGGATGGCGGCCCAGTCGCTGATGACGAAGCCGTCGAACCCGATCTCGCCCTTGAGGACGCCGGTCAGCAGCTCCTTGTGCGCGTGCATCTTCACCGGGTTGCCGACGCCGTCCTCCTTCCAGTCCACGCTGGAGAACGACGGCATGACGCTGCCGACGCCGTACTTGCGCACGGCCGTGACGTACGGTGCGACGTCGATCTTCATGAACGTCCGGCGGTCGGTGACCGTGACGCCCTGGTCGATGGTGTAGTCGCCGGTGGTGGACGAGCCGAACACCGTGTCGCCGTCACCGGCGTAGTGCTTGACCGTGGCGAGGACGTGCTCCGGCTTCCGCATGTCCGACGGGCGGCGGCCCTGGAAGCCCTCGATGCCCGTCTCCATCTGCTCGACGAGCTCCGGCGTCTCGCCGTACGCCTCGTACGACCGGCCCCAGCGCAGGTCGCGGACGACGCAGACGCACGGCCCGAAGATCCACTGGGGCCCGGTCGCCCGGGTCTCCTTCGCGGTGATCGCCTGTATCTCGCGGACCAGGCCGGGGTTGCGCGCCGCGCCCATCCCGATGTTGTGCGGGAAGACGGTCGCACCGACGAGGTTGCCGTGGCCGTGCACGGAGTCGATCCCGTACAGCAGCGGGATCCGCAGCCGGGTGGCGAGCGCCTTCTCCTGGTAGGCGTCCACCATGTCGGCCCAGCCCGCGGGGGTGTTGTCCGCGGGGACCGAGCCGCCGCCCGACAGCACCGAGCCGAGCTTCAGCGCGGTGATCTGGTCGCGGTCTCCGTCGACGGCGCCGCGCTCCGCCTGCGTCATCTGGCCGACCTTCTCTTCGAGGGTCATGCGGCGGAGCAGGTCGGCCACCCGTTTCGGCACGGGGAGCCGCTGGTCGAGATAGGGGGCATGGGCGGGAGCGGCGGCCGGGGCGGCCGGGGCGGCCGATGCCGCGATGGCCGACGGCAGGGCGGTGATGGTCGCGAGCGCGACCAGCGACCGTCCGATCCGGGTGCCGGCGCGTCTGGTGGGGTGTCGCAAGTCGTCCCTCCTGGGTCGCTTCCTCGACGCCGCGCGGCCCGGCGGACCGCACGCCGGAGCCCGGGGTCATGGCTCGCCCGGACGGCCATGACCCCTGCGCCGGTGACGTCGTCACCCAGGAACCTCCCCCGGCTCCCACTACCTGTCAAGAAACCTAACTATTTGCCGCCGCCCCCTGGACCGCGGCGTGAAAGGGGCGGTTGACAGAGATCAACTTCGCGCGTTATGCGGCGCGGCGAGACGCTGGTGGGCCGGGAACGGATCGGCCGCGGCCCGCCCGCCGCGCGGGCCGCCGGCGGGCGCCGTATGAAACCCCCGCCCCAGCCGACCCGATGGCCACACCCGGTCATCCCCGCCGGGCCCACGAACGGGCGCCCGGCCGGCCGGCGGGTGGGGCGGCTCGGCCGGGCGCGTCCGTTCTCCAGAGATGGCACTCCCGCACACATTGGGGCGTCCGTCAAGTGCGCGGCTCCTGCTCGGTGGGGATCTCGTCGCGGGTCACCTCGATGCGCTCCTTGCGGATCTCGCCGCGCACCGTCTGCTCGTCCTGCACCTGGTCGGTGCGGATCCGGATGCGCTCCACCGGGACGGTCTCCTTGGTGACGACCGGGCGCTCCTCGTACAGGATGATCTCCTGGTCGTCCTCGGAGAGCGACACGTTCGGGCTCGGCTCGCCGCCCGCGATCGGCTCGCGGTCGATCCGGATCTCCTCGTGCGAGACGGGGATCGTGTGCTCGACCATCTCGGTCTCGACCCACTTGTGCACCCGGACCCGGCCCGACTCGTGCCGTTCGGTGCCGATGCGCAGCCGCTCCTCCGACCGGGTGATCTCGGTCATCGGGGCATCGGCGCCCTCGCGCGCCGACTGCGGCGGCGCGGCCTGCCGCTCCCGCCCGCCCTTCTCGGGACGGACGGCCATCCCGGCCGCGCCCGGGGCGCCCTGCGTCCCGGGCTTGCCCGCGGCGCCCTGCGCACCGGCCTCGCCCTGCGCCCCGACCTCGCCCTGCGCCCCGCCCTTGCCTTGCGCGCTCTTCTTGCCCGCCGCGCCCGCGGCGTCGCCGCCCTTGGCCGTCCCGGCCTCCTCGCCGGCGACCTCGCGGTCCTCGTCCGTTCCCTGCCGGGGCCCCTGCTCGCCCGTCCGGCGGCCGCCCGGCGGACGCACGCCGTAGTGCCGGTACAGGTCCACGATCTGCGCGTGCGAGAGGTGCTCGTCCGCGTCCACGTTCGGAGCGCCCTTGATGGTCTCCTTGTCGTACGGGACCTGGAGGGCATCCTGGTTCCTGCGCGTCCCGGCCAGGGGCACGAAGCTCTCTCGCATCCCGAACCATCCGGTGTGCACGGTCACCCACTCCGGCGACCCGGAGTCGTCGTTGAGGTAGACCTGCTTGATCGTGCCGACCTTCGTGCCGTTGGTGTCGGTCACGCTCATGCCCATGAGTTCCCGCACCTGTGTCTGCGCCTGCACGTTGAACACCTCTGCTCTCGTGAACGCTGCCGGTCGGCGGAGAGTGAGGGGAGGCGGTACCCGCCACTCGGTAGCGGTGGATTGCCGGAATACTTGCTGGGTTACCAAAATGACCCAAAATAAAACGCGTTTGCGGGATCATGGAAAATGATTTACCAGCCGCATACCCCGGGCGCCCGGCAGTAGCTGGCCGCTATTTCCACAAATAGTCCGATGGCGCCATTTTTGCGAGGGCCGAAATGCAGGCGATGGTGATCATTTTAGGAAGTCGCGGTTTTTCTTTCCGCCGTCCGCGCAAGACTCCGAAAAGACGCTTCCAGACATCGGAGAACTGATATGCACGGATATTCACGCGAGTTCCGGCGGGCGGCGGTCACGGCGGCGGTCGCCGCGATGGTCGTGGGGACGGTGACCGCCGGGGCCGGCCCGGGCACGGTGCACGCCGACCCGGGCCCGGTCGGCCCGGGCAAGGTGACCGCCGGGACCGGCCCGGCCGGCCCGGGCACGGTGCACGCCGGGGCGGGCCCGGTCGGCGCCGGCCCGCGGCCGCCCGCCTGGTGCAAGCCCGGCGGCACCCTGCAGACCCGCGCGATGCCGCGCCACGTCAAGATCGCCGACTGCGATCTGCGCGGGCGGACCGTGCGCGGCGGGAACGGGCTCACCGCGGTCGTCCCGACCGACGGCACCTCCCTGGTCGCGCACGCGCTGCGCACCACCGGGGGCGGCGCCGAGCTGCGCATCGACGTCGACGACCGCACCGGCCGGGTCAGCTTCAGCACGTCGACCAGGCGGGTGCCGCAGGGCCGGCCGCGCGGTGCCCGGGCCCCCGCGAACGCGTGCCAGGACGGCACGTACCGCCTCGAAGGCAGCAGGTGGCCGCGGGGCTCCACGGTCGTCTGGCGGCACCACCCGGGGCAGCGCGGGCTCCCGGTGAACGGCATCATCCGGGGCGTCTCCAACATGGCCGGCGCCCGCACCGACTGCGCGGCGGGGGGCCGGTTCAGCCCGTCCCCGAACGTGAGCACGCGGCACGCGGGACGGGCCGCCGCCGCCCCGGACATCACCAGGAACGCCGGCTGCGGCACCCGCGACCGGTCCAACACGTTCGGCTGGCTGGCCATGACCGGCGCGGGGAGCAACATCCTCGCCGCCACCTGCGTCTGGTACCGGGGGAGCAGCACGCTGGAGACCGACATGGCGCTGCAGGAGCAGGGGAAGCGCTGGTGGTCGGCGGGGACCTGCCCGGCCGGGAGCTACTCGACCGAGGCCGTCGCCACCCACGAGGCGGGCCACGTCCTCGGCCTCGGCCACGTCGGAGGGGCGAACCACACCCGCCTCACGATGGCGCCGTCCGTCGCCGCGTGCGACAACGGTCTCGCCACCCTCGGCAGGGGCGACTACAACGGGCTGATGGCGCTCTACGGCGGGCGCTGAGCGGGTGCCGGGC
>NZ_SMKB01000273.1:0-9023 GCF_004348575.1 Actinomadura sp. 7K534 | reverse complement strand
ACAGGTCGTGCCGGTGGGGGCCACGGTTGCGCGGGGGTTACGGGGCTACTAGAGCTGCTAGGGCCCAGAGCAGGAGGATTACGCCTAGCATTCCGCCGAGCACGATGGCGAAGCCCTTGGCACCCGACATGGTCGACTTACCGTCGCCGCTCGTCACAACGCCTCCCGAGTTCGCATCGCTTCGCCTGGATCGGCACGTACAGCGTATGACCGATTACGGGCGTTCCATGCACGACCCCCGGCATGCGGAGGGGCCGGCGGCGCTGTGCCGCCGGCCCCTGTCTCGCTACCGGTCAGTTCTTCTTGCCGGCCGACTCGTCCTTGCCGGACTCGGCCTTGGCGGAGTCGGCGCCGACCGCGGCCTCCTCCGGGGTGCCCTCCTCGATGGCGCCGCCCTCGGCCGTGCCGCCCTCCGTGGCGGCCGGGCCGGGTGCGCCGCCCTCGACGGCCGGGTCGGCGATCGGGTCGGCGCGCCGCTTGGAGATCACGATGGCGGCCACCACGACACCGACGGCCAGCACGGTCACCACGACGCGGAGCAGGGTGTTGCCCGCGTACGTCACGACCGCCGGCGCGATCAGCAGCGCGACCAGGTTCATCACCTTGATCAGCGGGTTGATCGCGGGACCGGCGGTGTCCTTGAACGGGTCGCCGACCGTGTCACCGATGATCGTGGCCTCGTGCGCGTCGCTGCCCTTGCCGCCGAGCTGGCCCTCCTCGACGAGCTTCTTGGCGTTGTCCCAGGCGCCGCCGGAGTTGGCGAGGAACACCGCCATCAGCACGCCCGCCGCGATCGCACCGCCCAGGTAGGCGCCCAGCGGCGCGTACCCGAGGGCGAAGCCGACCGCGATCGGGCTCATGATCGCGAGCAGTCCGGGGGTGGCGAGCTCGCGCTGCGCGTCCCGGGTGCAGATGTCCACGACCCGGTCGTAGTCGGGCTTCTCGGTGTAGTCCATGATCCCGGGCTTGGTGCGGAACTGCTCGCGCACCTCCACCACGACCCGGCCGGCCGCGCGGCCGACCGCCATGATGGCCAGTCCGGAGAACATGAACACCACGGCCGCACCGATGATCAGTCCGATCAGCACGTTCGGGTTGTCGATCGACAGGCTGAAGGTGCCGAACTCGCCGAGCGCGTCCCTGGCCTCGTCGGACGCGTCGTTCAGCGCCGCGATCACCGTCGTGCGGAACGAGCCGAACAGCGCGGTCGCGGCGAGCACGGCCGTCGCGATCGCGATGCCCTTGGTGATGGCCTTGGTGGTGTTGCCGACCGCGTCCAGCCGCTCCAGGATGGCCGCGCCCTCGCCCTGCACGTCCCCGGACATCTCCGCGATGCCCTGGGCGTTGTCGGAGACGGGCCCGAACGTGTCCATCGAGACGATCACGCCGACGGTCGTCAGGAGGCCGGTACCGGCCATCGCCACCGCGAACAGCGCGACGGTGGTGTTGCCGAAGCCGAGCAGGAACGCGCCGTACACCGCGCCGCAGATGACGAGGGCCGTGTAGACGGCCGACTCCAGGCCGAGCGAGATACCGGACAGGATGACGGTCGCCGGGCCCGTCCGGGCGCTTCCGGTGACCTCCTGGACGGGCTTGCGGTTCGTCTCGGTGAAGTAGCCGGTGAGCAGCTGGATCGCGCTGGCGAGCACGATGCCGATGAGGACCGCGCCGAGCGCGACCCAGCGCGGGTCGGCGTCCAGCGCCTGGATCTCGGTGTCCGTGACGCCGTTCAGGTCCGCGAACGACGAGGGCAGGTACAGGAACGCGGCGACCGCGACGAGGATCGCCGAGATGCCGGCCGAGATGAAGAAGCCCCGGTTGATCGCCGTCATCCCGGACCGGTCGCCGGACCGCGGCGTCACGGCGAAGATGCCGATCACCGCGGTGATCACGCCGATCATCGGCACGATCAGCGGGAACACCAGGCCCTCGGTGCCGAACGCGGCGGTACCGAGGATGAGCGCGGCGACGAGCATGACCGCGTACGACTCGAACAGGTCGGCGGCCATGCCGGCGCAGTCACCGACGTTGTCGCCCACGTTGTCGGCGATGGTCGCCGCGTTGCGGGGGTCGTCCTCGGGGATGCCCTGCTCGACCTTGCCGACCAGGTCGGCGCCCACGTCGGCGGCCTTGGTGAAGATCCCGCCGCCGACCCGCATGAACATGGCGAGCAGCGCGGCACCGAAACCGAAGCCCTCCAGGACCTTCGGCGCGTCGCCCTTGTACGCCAGCACGACGATCGCGGCGCCGAACAGGCCGAGCCCGACCGTGAACATGCCGGCGACGCCGCCGGTGCGGAAGGCGATGCGCATCGCCGTCTTCTCGCCGCCCTCCTCGCGGGCGGCCGCGGCGACCCGGACGTTGCCCCGGACCGCCAGCCACATGCCGACGAACCCGGTGACGGCCGAGAACAGCGCGCCGATGACGAAGAAGACCGACCGCCCGATGCGCTCCCCGGTCGACTCGGCGGGGAGCAGCAGCAGGACGAGCGGGATCAGGATCACGAAGACCGCGACCGTTCGGAACTGGCGTTTCAGATAGGCGCTCGCTCCTACCTGAACGGCCCGCGAGATCTCCTGCATCTTGTCGGTGCCCTGGCCAGCGGCCAGGACATCGCGCACGAGACCCGCGGCGACGGCCAGTGCCAACAGTGCGATCACGGCGACGACGACGACCAATGAGAGGTCGCCGCCGCCGAGATCCACGTCTGCGCTGACCGGGCTTGACAGGGAAAGCCCAGACATCCGTCCTCCTCGACAAGGGGTGCTGCGATCGCGATCGTCAAAAGACGATCTTTACCGCGTACCCCGCGAGTCATGATTTCGAACGCCTCGCACGGCAGCGCGGGTTCCGGGAGTCTACGCAGGCGTAGGTCGAATGTTAAGGGCGCAGGGCCCTTGAAGCGGATGTCGCCAAAATGCAATGAAAGATACGCCCGGAATTTACCCCTTACCCCGGGGCGCGAGGCATTTCCCCAGGTCAGCCCGGGTTAGCTCAGTATCACCCCGCCAGCACCTTGACGCGCGCAGCACGTCTCGGGCGCCTGACTGAGAGCATCGGCGTCGGTGTTAAAGCTAGGCATTAACACGGAATATGTCCAGGCCCAAATCGAGCCAGTCCGAGATCATCCGGAAGAGTTTCCCACACCCTTCTCACCGCTCATCACTTTCTCCCCAGCGGCCACACAAGCCCCGCCAGTCCCAATCTCGACATATCACCCAGCCTGAGACTGGATCAGAACGAAGCGTTCCGTTCTGCTACGGTCACCGGACACCGCCGAGTCCGCGGCGCCGACAACGAGGAGTCACCGATGGCGAGCACCGAAGTCCAGCCGGTTCCGGACGGCTGCACGTCCGTCGCACCCTGGATCGTGACCCGCGACAGCGCGAAGGCGATCGACTTCATCGTCGAGGCGTTCGGCGGGGAGGAGCTCTTCCGCGTCCCCAACGAGAACGGCTCCATCGGTCACGCCGAGGTCCGCATCGGCGATTCCGTCGTCCTGCTCTTCGACGCCAAGGACACCTGGCCCGACACCCCGGCCCTGCTGCGGCTCTACATCGAGGACGTGGACACGGTCTTCGCCAAGGCCCTCCAGGCCGGCGCGGCGGCCGTCACCGAGCTGAGCACCGCGGCCTGGGGCGACCGCGGCGGACGCGTCCGGGACCCGCTCGGCAACATCTGGTGGCTCATGGAACGCGTGGAGAACGTCTCGGACGAGGAAGCCCAGGCCCGCTGGAACCAGCCGCAGTACGTCGCCTCCATGCGCGACGCCCAAGACTCCCTCGACCGCGAACTAAGCGCCCGCAAGAACCCCCACTAGCACCCAGCCCAGGACGTCGGGCGCCTTCCAGAAGGCCCCAGCCCCGCGCGCGAGCGCATGATCTGACCGGAGAGGCCACGCCAGGGGCAGCCTCACCGGAAAGATCGCCAAGCGCTGCCGCACTCGCACAGGCGCGCTCAGCGAGCGAGCGCAGTGGGTTCATCAATGCAAAACGAAGGCCCCGCCGGGGATGGCGGGGCCTTCGGGGTGCTCGGGAGGGTGCGCGCGTCAGATGGTCGCCTCTGCTTCGGCCGGCCAGCTCATCCGTATCTGGACCCCTTTGGGGGTTGAGGCGATCTCCACGTCGTCGGCGAGGCCGGCGATGACGGCCAGCCCCAACTCCGCGGTGCCCTCACCGCCGAGGCCGTACTCGAACTCCTCAGCGTCCGGGGCCTTGGGGAGGCCCCCTGCCTCGTCCTCGCCGGGGACGGTGTCGCTGACGGTCACCTCGAAGCGCCGGTCGGCACCGCTCAGTTCAAGGCGGACGGGTTCGTCCGGGCAGTGCCGCTGGTGCGCCTCGACGGCCCGTGAGCACGCCTCGCCCACTGCGAGCCTGACCTCGTCCAGCAGGTTTTCGGCGACGCCGCTGCGGCGTGCGACGGCGGTCACGATCAGGCGGGCGGTCCGGACGTGGACGGGCAGCGCGCTGAAGGAGAGTTCAACGGTCGACATCTCAGTTGCTGGCCGCTACTTGGCGCCCTTGCGCTTCTCCTCGGCCTCGGCGATCGAGTCGTGGATGCCGAAGACCTTGGTCAGCCCCGTGATCCGGAAGATCTTGAGGATGCGCTCCTGGGTGCACACCAGCTCCAGCGAGCCGTCGTGCGCGCGCACGCGCTTGAGCCCGCCGACCAGCACGCCGAGACCGGTGGAGTCGAGGAACTCCACCTTCTCCATGTCCACAAGGAGATGGAACTTGCCCTTGTTGACCAGGTCGATGAGCTTCTCGCGAAGCTTCGGCGCCGTGTAGACGTCGATCTCACCCTCCACGTTGATGACGGTGAGGCCATCGTCGGTGGTGTAGTCGTTCACCTTCAGGTCCACAGATCCTCCACGCGCCGTGCAGCACTATCCGATCTCGATCACCGATCGCCCGGACGGGGTTCGGCCATCGAGACTTCGCCGTGATTCAACCACGCTCCGGCGTGGTACACGCACGTTATCGCCCACACGGGCGAAAGTTCGCGCCATCCCGTCTGACCTGCTGATCCAGTGGCCAGGGCAGGGGTACGGGCTCACCGGCGCCGGGGCGTTCCCGTTGTTTTGCCCCGGCTGGCAAACTGAAAACCTGATGGGCGCCCAAAGATCTTCAACTCCCCTGGACCGGCTGCTCGCCGACCCCACGAGGCGCGAACGCATCACCCATGTGGAGAGCGTTCCCGCACGTCAGGGCCGTCGTGCCGACTGGCCGGCCTGGTCGCCGCCACTGCTGGTCGAGCGGTTGGCGGCGGCCGGCATCGAGGCGCCCTGGGAGCACCAGGCCGCCGCGGCCGAGCACGCCCGCGCGGGACGGTCTGTGATCCTGGCCACCGGCACGGCGTCCGGCAAGTCCCTGGCGTACCTGCTGCCCGCCATCGAGGCGATCTACGACGGGGACGAGAATCCTCGCCATCAGGGGACGATCCTCTACCTGGCGCCCACCAAGGCGCTCGCCGCCGACCAGCTCCGCGCGTTGCGCTCGCTGCGCCTCACCCGCGTCCGAGCGGCGACGTACGACGGTGACACGCCCCAGGACGAACGCACCTGGGTCCGGCAGCACGCGAACTACGTCCTGACGAATCCGGACATGCTGCACCGGTCGATCCTGCCGAGCCACGCCCGCTGGTCGTCGTTCCTGCGCCGCCTCCGCTACGTGGTCATCGATGAGGCGCACGGATACCGCGGCGTATTCGGCTCGCACGTCGCGCACGTCCTGCGCCGCCTGCGCCGGCTGTGCGCCCGTTACCACGCCGACCCGACCTTCATCCTGGCCTCGGCCACGACATCCGAGCCCGCCGCCACCGCGTCCCGCCTCACCGGACTGGACGTCGTCGCCGTCGACGACGATGCCTCCCCACGCGGACCGGCGACATTCGCACTGTGGGAGCCGCCCCTGACCGAGCTGCGGGGTGAGCGCGGCGCCCCCGTCCGTCGCACGGCCACCGCCGAAGCGGGAGACCTCCTGGCGGACCTCGTCGTAGAGGGCGTGCAAACGCTCGCGTTCGTCCGCTCTAGGCGCGGTGCAGAGTCGGTGGCATTAAGCGCCAAGCGCGCCCTGCACGAGGTCACCCCGGCCCTGGCGGAGCAGGTCGCCGCCTACCGCGCCGGCTACCTCCCCGAGGAACGACGTGCTTTGGAAGCTGCTCTGCGTTCCCGCTCGATCATCGGCTTGGCGAGCACGAACGCCCTGGAACTCGGTGTGGACGTCTCCGGCCTCGACGCCGTCGTCGTCTGCGGCTGGCCCGGCACCCGCGCGTCCCTCTGGCAGCAGGCCGGACGGGCCGGACGCTCCGGCCAAGCGGCCCTGTCGATTCTGGTGGCCCGGGACGACCCGCTCGACACGTTCCTCGTCCACCACCCGGAGGCGATCTTCGGGAGGCCGGTAGAGGCCACCGTGCTCGACCCGGACAACCCGTACGTCCTTGAACCGCACCTATGCGCCGCGGCGTCCGAGATGCCGCTCACCGAGGACGACCTTCCCCTCTTCGGCCCCTCGACCGCCGACCTGCTGCCCGACCTCGTCCGCCGCGGCTTCCTCCGCCGCCGTCCGGCCGGCTGGTACTGGACCCGTCGCGACAGGGCCGCCGGCCTGGCCGATATCCGGGGTGCGGGAGGCGACCCCATCCAGGTCGTGGAACTGGGCACAGGACGCCTCCTCGGCACCGTCGACGAGGCGTCCGCGCACACCACCGTCCACGAGGGCGCGGTCTACATCCACCAAGGCGACTCGTTCATCGTGCACACCCTCGATTTGGACGACTCCGTCGCGCTGGTGGAATCGGCCGACCCCGACTACTCGACAACCGCCCGCGACGTGACCGACATCGCCATCGTGGAACGGCTCCGCTCATCCGCCTGGGGCGACGCCACCCTCTGCTTCGGAACCGTCGAAGTCACCCGCCAGGTGGTCGGCTACCAGATGCGCCGCATGCAGACGGGCGAAATGCTCGGTGAGAAGCCCCTGGACCTCCCGCCCCGCACCCTGCGCACCCGCGCCGTGTGGTGGACGCTCTCCGAAGCACAGATCTCCGCCCTGGACGACCTGGACCTGGCCGGCGCCGCCCATGCCGCCGAACACGCGTCCATCGGGCTGCTCCCCCTCTTCGCCACCTGCGACCGCTGGGACATCGGCGGCGTGTCCACGGCCGTCCACCCCGACACGGGCCTGCTGACCGTCTTCGTCTACGACGGCCACGAGGGCGGAGCGGGCTTCGCCGAACGCGGCTACGCCGACGCCGCCGAATGGCTCCACGCCACCCGCGACGCGATCGCGTCCTGCGAGTGCGACTCCGGCTGCCCGTCCTGCATCCAGTCCCCCAAATGCGGCAACGGCAACGACCCCTTGGACAAACAAGGCGCCCTAACCCTCCTGGACCTCCTCCTGACCCACTCCCACCCCTGACCACCCGAGCACCCCCATCTCGAATGGACACCGCAGCGGAAGGACGCGCCGGTTAGGTCAGGCGCAGCGCGTCGAGCATCCGGGCTAGGGCCGCGCGGGTGTCCGGCAGGTGTGCCTCCGGATCGCCGGACGCGGCCAGCCACAGCGCGGCCTCGTTCATCGCGCCCGAAAGCAAGTGGGTCAGCGGAGCGACCGGTTGAGGGGCGATCAGGCCCTGGTCGATCAACTCGGTGATCACGTCGGCCAGGTGGCTGCCCGAACCCGCCTCGTCCATCGCCCGCCACTCGTTCCAGCCGAGCACGGCCGGGCCGTCCACCAGCATGATGCGCTGAATGTCGGGGGCCGTGCTCGCGGTGAGGAACGCCTGGCAACCGGCCGTGAACCGCGTCCACGGGTCGGCTTCGGCATCCGCCGTCTCGGCGACGATGCGGGCCACTTCCTGCTGCACCTGCTCCAGGACGGCACGGAACAGCTCCGCCTTGCTCTCGAACAGGTGGTAGAGCGCACCCTTGGTGACGCCCGCCGCGGCGACGATCTCCGAGAGGCTCACCGCTCCGTACCCGCGCGCGGCGAAGAGCCGCCTGCTCTCGCCCAGCAGCGTCGCGCGCGTCACTTCCCGCTGCCGTGCCCTGACGTTCACGGGGACCCTCCCTTGACATACCGGCGGTACGTCAATATATCGTGACATACCGACGGTATGTGAAAGGAGACCTCATGCACCTGACGAGCTTCTACCCGGTGATCTGCACGTCCCGCCTCACGGAGTCCCACCGCTTCTACAAGGGGCTTCTGGGCTTCGAGACGACGTTCGAAGCCGACTGGTACGTGAGCCTGCGCCGGCCCGGCACGTCCCCGTACGAACTCGCCCTGCTCGACCACACGCACCCGACGCTGCCGGAGGGATACCGCACCCCCGCCCAAGGGCTGCTGCTGAACTTCGAGGTAGAGGACGTGGACGCCGAGTGGGAACGGCTTGTCCTCCAAGAGGGCCTACGCCCCGAACTCGACATACGGAGCGAAGAGTTCGGACAGCGTCACTTCATCGTCGCCGACCCCAACGGCGTCCTCATCGACGTAATCACGCCCATAGCCCCGTCCCAGGCGTACGCGGACCAGTACACGGCCCAGTGACGCGACCCCTCAGTTCGGAGCGACCCGCTGCGCCGGGACGGACGGCTGGTCGGGGCCACCGCGCCGCCGAGTCTGCGCCAGCGCCTGCTGGAGCCTCCGGCGCTCCATCTCCAGCGTCTGCAGGGATTCCTCATGCTCATCCCGCAGGTCCCGCAACTCCCGGCGCATGTTCATCGCACGCCTGAACCCGAGCGCCGCGATCATCAGCCCGCTCATGAGCACGATGGTCACCACGGCCCCGGCCATGAAGACGTGCCACTGCTCGGTGACCCCCGGAACACCATCACCGAACATGGTCATCTGGGCCTCACCCGTGTTCCCCAGCACCACGGCGACCCCGACCACGATGGCGGCGAGCACGACGACCAGCCCCAGAAAGATCATGCGAAGCATCTCCTCTCCATCGGCCCCTCGCTCACCCCAGGCCAAGGCCGCAACCCCAAACCCCCACCCGGCTGCCTTGCCGGGTGGGGG
>NZ_SMKB01000272.1:0-9055 GCF_004348575.1 Actinomadura sp. 7K534 | reverse complement strand
GGCCGGGCGGGGCGACGAACGTCCCGGCGTACTACTCGTGGGTCAGCTTCTTCGAGAAGTCCGACGTCGGCTACGGCTCGGCGATCGCGACCGTGCTGACCCTGGTGGTCGTCGCGCTGACCGTGGTGTTCCTCCGCATGCAGGGGCGCGAGCTGGGGGAGGAGCGGTGACCGCGACCCTCGCGAAGGGGACCGGGGCGCCGCCGAGCGCCCGGCGGTCCGGCGCTCCCGGGCGCGGGCGGCGGCGCGGCCCGTCGGCCTACGCGGTGCTGGTGGCCCTGACCGCGTTCGCCGGCGTGATGCTGATCCCGTTCGTCGTGGTCGTCTTCAACGCGCTGAAGACGCCGCAGGAGTACTCCACCAAGGGGCCGCTGGCGCCGCCGGACGGGTTCAACCTCGATGCAGTCCGCGCGTTCTGGGAGCGCGTCGAGTTCGGGCAGGTGCTGCTGAACAGCGTGTTCATCAGCGGGTCCGTGGCCGTCCTCGCCGTCCTGCTGTCGGTGCTGAACGCCTACGCCCTCGGCATCGGCCGGATCAAGGGGCGGATGTGGGTGCTGGTCCTGCTGCTGATGGCGAACACGGTGCCGCAGGAGGCGCTCGTCTACCCGCTCTACCACCTGTCCAAGCAGGTCGGCCTGTACGACACGAGGATCAGCGTGATCATCGTGTTCACCGTCATCCAGAGCGCCTTCGGCACGTACCTGCTGGCGTCGGTGCTGTCGGCGTTCCCGCGCCCGCTGCTGGAGGCGGCGCGGATCGACGGCGCGGGCCGGTGGCAGGTGCTGTGGCGGGTGGTCGTGCCGGTCGTGCGGCCGACGCTGTCGGTGCTGATGGTGTTCTTCTTCGTGTGGACCTGGAACGAGTTCCTGATCCCCATGGTCTTCCTCATCTCCAACGAGAACCAGACGGTCTCGGTCGCGCTCGGCGTGCTGCAGGGGCAGCGGCTCATGGACGCCACGATGTCCAGCGCCGCGTCGCTGCTCGGCCTGCTCCCGACCGTCCTCTTCTTCCTCATCTTCCAGCGCACTCTGTCGCGCGGTCTCACTGCGGGAGCGATCAAATAATGAAGTTCAGCGACGGCTACTGGATGATGCGCGACGGTGTGCACGCGTCTCACCCGGTGGAGGTCCTCGACGTCGAGACCGGGCAGGGCTCGTTCACGGTGTACGCGCCGGTGCAGCGCATCAGGCACCGCGGCGACCTGCTCAGGGGGCCGGTGGTCACGATGACGTGCGACTCGCCGATGCCGGACGTCATCGGCGTCACGCTCACCCACTTCGCGGGGGAGCGGAGGCGCGGCCCCGACTTCGAGCTCGCCGCCGACCCGGCGGGCGAGGTGTCCGTCGACGACGGCGCGGCGACGCTGACGTCGGGCGCGCTGTCGGTGCGGGTCGGGCGGGAGGGGGAGTGGGGCGTCGACTTCCTGGCGGACGGGCGGCGCCTCACCGGCAGCGCGCCCAAGGCGCAGGCGGTCATCGACACCGACGACGGGCGCCATTACGTCCGCGAACAGCTCGATCTCGGCGTCGACCATTTCGTCTACGGGCTCGGTGAGCGGTTCGGGCCGCTGGTGAAGAACGGCCAGTCGGTGGACATCTGGAACGCCGACGGCGGCACGGCCAGCGAGCAGGCGTACAAGAACGTGCCGTTCTTCCTGACGAACGCGGGCTACGGCGTATTCGTCCACCATCCGGGCCGGGTCTCCTTCGAGGTGGCGTCGGAGGCCGTCGCCCGGACGCAGTTCAGCGTCGAGGGCCAGTCGATGCGGTACTTCGTCATCTACGGGCCGACCCCGAAGGAGATCCTGCGCAAGTACACCGCGCTCACGGGGCGTCCCGCCCGGCTTCCCGACTGGTCCTACGGGGTGTGGCTGTCCACGTCGTTCACCACGTCCTATGACGAGGAGACCGTCACGTCGTTCATCGACGGGATGGCGTCGCGCGACCTGCCGCTCAGCGTCTTCCATTTCGACTGCTTCTGGATGCGCGAGTACCAGTGGTGCGATTTCGAATGGGACCCGCGGGTGTTCCCCGACCCGGAGGGGATGCTGCGCCGGCTCCGCGAGCGCGGCCTGCGCGTCTGCGTCTGGATCAACCCGTACATCGGGCAGCGCTCCCCGCTGTTCGAGGAGGGGCGGGCGCGCGGCTACCTGCTGAAACGCCCGAACGGGGACGTCTGGCAATGGGACAAGTGGCAGCCCGGGCTGGCGGTCGTCGACTTCACCAATCCCGAGGCGAGGGAGTGGTACGCGGGCAAACTCGACGCGCTCCTCGACATGGGCGTGGACTCCTTCAAGACGGACTTCGGCGAGCGCATCCCCACCGACGTCGTCTACCACGACGGCTCCGACCCGGAACGGGCGCACAACTACTACACCTACCTCTACAACCAGACCGTGTTCGACCTCCTCCGCAAGAGGCGGGGCGAGGGCGAGGCGGTGGTGTTCGCCCGTTCCGCCACGGCGGGCGGCCAGCGGTTTCCGCTGCACTGGGGCGGCGACTCCGAATCGACGTTCGAGGCGATGGGGGAGAGCCTCCGCGGTGGTCTCTCCCTGGGCATGTCCGGCTTCGGGTACTGGAGCCATGACATCGGCGGATTCGAGGGCACGCCCGACCCGGCGCTCTTCAAGCGCTGGATCGCGTTCGGCCTGCTGTCCTCGCACAGCCGGCTGCACGGAAGCCATTCCTACCGGGTGCCCTGGCTGTTCGACGAGGAGTCGGTGGACGTCCTCCGCGACTTCACCCGGCTGAAGATGCGGCTGATGCCCTACCTTTCGGCGGCCGCCCGGCAGGCGTACGAGGAGGGCCTTCCGATGATGCGGGCGATGGTCGTCGAATTCCCGGACGACCCCGCCTGCACGCACCTGGAACGCCAGTACATGCTCGGCGGCGACCTGCTCGTGGCGCCCGTGTTCACGGCCGACGGTGAGATCTCCTACTACGTCCCGGAAGGCAGATGGACGCACTACCTCACCGGCGAACGCGTCGAGGGCGGCCGCTGGGTGCGCGAGAGGCACGGGTTCGGCAGCGTGCCGCTGCTCGTCCGCCCCGGAGCGGTCGTACCGGAGGGCGCGGTGCAGGACCGTCCCGACTACGACCACGCCGACGGCGTCACGCTCCGCGTCTACGAGCCGTCCGACGGGACCACCGTCACCACCCGCGTCGGCGGCACCACGTTCACCACGACGAGAAACGGTGAAAACCTGCGCGTCACGGGCGGCGGAGCCTGGAACGTTCTCCTCGTCAACGCGCGCACGGCCGCGGTGGAAGGCGGCGAGCCCGCGGAACACCCGCAGGGCGTCCTGGTCGAAGCGGCCGGGGACGAACTGGTCATCACTCTGGAGAGGGAGAACTGATGGGCTTCCCGGAAGGGTTCCTGTGGGGCGCGGCCACCGCCGCGTACCAGATCGAGGGAGCGGCCCAGGAGGACGGCCGCGCACCCTCCATCTGGGACACCTTCAGCCACACGCCCGGCAAGGTGCTCGACGGCGACACCGGCGACGTCGCCACCGACCACTACCACCGCCGGCAGGAGGACGTGGCGACGATGGCCGAGCTGGGCCTCGACGCCTACCGCTTCTCCATCTCCTGGTCGCGCGTCCTGCCGGACGGGACGCCCAACCAGAAGGGCCTCGACTTCTACTCCCGGCTCGTCGACGAACTCCTCGGGCACGGCATCGCCCCGGTCGCCACCCTCTACCACTGGGACCTCCCGCAGACCCTGGAGGACGCGGGCGGCTGGCCCGAACGCGACACGGCGCGCCGCTTCGCCGACTACGCCGAGCGGATCGGCCGCGTCCTCGGCGACCGCGTGCACACGTGGACGACGCTGAACGAGCCGTGGTGCACGGCGTTCCTCGGCTACGCGTCCGGCGTCCACGCTCCGGGCCGGACCGACCCCGCGGCCGCGCTCGCCACCGCCCACCACCTCAACCTCGCCCACGGCCTGGCCGTGCGGGCGCTGCGCGGCGTGGTCTCCCCGTCCGCGCGGCACTCCGTCACGCTCAACATCCACCACCTGCGCGGCGACGCGGACGCCGTCCGCCAGGTGGACGCCGTGTCCAACCGCGTGTTCCTCGACCCGATGCTCGGCAACGGCTACCCCGCCGACCTGCTGGAGGACACCGCGCCGATCACCGGCTGGGAATTCCTGCGCGACGGCGACGCCGAGATCATCGCCGCGCCCCTCGACGTCCTCGGCGTCAACTACTACTCGCCGACGCTCGTCCGGCGGTGGGACGGGGTCTCGCCGCGGGAACACGCGGACGGGCACCGGCGGGGGGCGGCGTCCCCGTTCGTCGGCTGCGACGCCGTCGAGTTCGTCGCGCAGCCCGGCCCCTACACGGCGATGGGCTGGCCGATCGACGCGACTGGCATGGAGGAGCTGCTGCTGCGGCTGCACCGCGACTACCCGCACACGCCGCTGATGGTCACCGAGAACGGCGCCGCGTTCGACGACCGGGTGGACGGCGACGGCCGGATCCGCGACGACCGCCGCATCGCCTACCTCCGCGACCACATCGCCGCGGTGGAGCGGGCGTGCCAGGCGGGCGCCGACGTCCGGGGATACTTCGCGTGGTCGCTGCTGGACAACTTCGAATGGGCCTACGGCTACTCCAAGCGCTTCGGCCTCGTCCACGTCGACTACCCGACCGGCGAGCGCACCTGGAAGGACAGCGCCCTCTGGTACCGCGACGCGATCGCCGCGCGCCGCGGAGGCACGTGATGGCCCGCCGGGGGCCGCTCGGCGCGCCGGACGCCCGCCGGTGCCGCACTGCGGCCGCGTCCGGCGCGGCTACGATCGGTCGCACGTTGCACCGCTTCGAAGACGACGGGACGGGCCGTGGTCAAGATCACTGATGTGGCGCGGCACGCGGGGGTCTCGCCGAGCACGGTCTCCTACGTGCTGAGCGGCAAGCGCTCGATCTCCGAGGAGACCCGGCGGCGGGTCCGCGACAGCATCCGCGAGCTCGGCTACCGGCCGCACGCGGGCGCCCGCGCGCTCGCCAGCAGCCGCTCCAACGTGCTCGCGCTGATGATCCCGCTGCGCTCCGGCATCGCCGTGCCCGTCGTCATGCGGTTCGCCGTCTCGGTCGTCACCGCCGCGCGCCGGCACGACCACGACGTCCTGCTGCTCACCCAGGAGGAGGGCGAGGACGGCCTGCGCCGCGTCGCCGACAGCGCGCTCGTGGACGCGCTGATCGTCATGGACGTGCAGATGAAGGACCCGCGGGTGCCGCTGCTGCGCTCGCTGGACCGGCCGAGCGTGCTCATCGGCTTCCCCGCCGACGCCGACGACCTGACCTGCATCGACCTCGACTTCCACGCCGCCGGCGCCGTCTGCGTCGAGCACCTGGCCGGTCTCGGGCACCGCGAGATCGCGATGATCGGCTCGCCGCCCGAGGTCTACGCCCGGCAGACGGGGTACGCGCGGCGGGTCGCGGACGGCTTCGCCGAGGCTGTCCGCGCGCACGGCCTGTCCGGGGGCGTCCACCCGTGCGAGGCCGCCCCCGACGCGGCCCGCGACCTGGTCGGGCGGCTCCTCGCCGAGCGCCCCGGCCTGACCGGCGTGCTCGTGCACAACGAGCCGGTCGTCGGCTCGGTGGTGGGGGCGCTGCGCGCCGCCGGGCGCCGCGTCCCGGAGGACGTGTCGGTCGTCGCGATCTGCCCGGACGAGATGGCCGAGCACGCCGAGCCGCCGCTGTCGTCGGTCGCGATACCCGCCGAGGAGGTGGGCGGGCGCGCCGTGGAGCTGCTGATGTCCAAGCTGGAAGGGGTGCCGGTCCCCGCCGCGACCCTGCTCCCGCCGACCCTGACCCGGCGCGCCAGCAGCGCGCCCGCCCCCGCCTGACCTGCGAAGGAGGGATGCCGGGGCCCGCCGCGGGCCGTTATCGAAACGCTTCGACACATGTCATCGGGGGGCTAGTCCCAGAGGAGAATCGATGCCCAGACCCCATCGAAACCCCCGTTCCCCCGGCCGGCGCAGCCGGTCGCTGACCCTCGTCCTGGCCGCCGTCGTGGCGGCCCCCCTCGCGCTGGCGGCACCCGCCGCCGCCCGCGAGACCCTCCCGTTCCGCGACCCCGGCCTCCCGGTGCAGGCCAGGGTCGGCGACCTGCTCGGGCGGCTCACGCTCGACGAGAAGATCTCCCTGCTCCACCAGTACCAGCCCGCGATCCCGAGGCTCGGCATCGACCGGTTCAAGACCGGCACCGAGGCGCTGCACGGCGTCGCGTGGTCCACCGACATCCACGACCAGGGCGCGGTCGTGCGGGCCGAGGGCACGGTGTTCCCGCAGTCGGTCGGGCTCGGCGCGACCTGGGATCCGGAGCTGCTCAAGAGGGTCGGCTCGGTGGTCGGCACCGAGGCCCGCGGCTACCACGCCGAGAACCCCGACGTGTGGGGCCTGCAGCTGTGGGCGCCGGTCGTGAACCCGCTGCGCGACCCGCGCTGGGGCCGCAACGAGGAGGGCTACTCCGAGGACCCGCTGCTCACCGGCCTGCTCGCCACCGCCTACGGCCACGGCATGCAGGGCGACGACCCGGACCACCTCAGGACCGCCCCGGTCCTCAAGCACTACATGGCCAACAACAACGAGATCCGGCGCGACCAGACGTCCTCCAGCCTGCGGCCCCGGGTGAGCAAGGAGTACGACGAGGTCCCGTTCGAGATGCCGATCCGCCGCGACGCCGTCACGGGGGTCATGACCGCCTACAACCTGATCAACGGGCGTCCCGCCACCGTCACGCCCGACGCGGGCGGACTGATCCGCTCCTGGACGGACCGGACGCTGTTCAACGTCACCGACGCGGGCGGGCCCAACAACCTCGTCGGGTCCCAGCAGTACTTCCCCGACCTCGCCACCGCCGACGCGGCCGTCCTCAAGGCGGGCGTGGACAGCTTCACCACCGACAACACCGACTCGTCCATCACGGTCAACGCGGTCAAGGAGGCGCTGTCGCGCGGGCTGCTCGCCGAGTCCGACATCGACCGCGCCGCCGGCCACATCCTGAGCATCCGGGTCCGGCTCGGCGAGTTCGACCCGGGCGGCGGTCCGCACGGGAGGATCACCAAGGACGTCGTGGACCGCCCCGCCCACCGCGCCGTCGCCCGCGAGGCCGCGACCGAGCAGATGGTGCTGCTCAAGAACGAGGGCGGGACGCTGCCCATCGCGTCCGGGCCGGAATCCGGGAAGGTCGCCGTCGTCGGGCAGCTCGCCGACACGCTCTACACCGACTGGTACTCCGGCGACCTGCCGTACGAGGTCACCCCGCTCGACGGGATCACCGCCAAGGCGGGCGCCGGGAACGTCACGAGCAGCGAAGGCGTCGACCGGATCGCACTCAAGGACGTCGGAACCGGCAAGTACGTCGCGGGCGGCACGGGCGCCGGAGCCGTCCTCAAGACCGGCCCCACCAGCGCCGCCGACGACACCACCCGGTTCGACGTCTTCGACTGGGGCCAGGGCGTTGTGACGCTGCGCAGCGCCGCCAACGGCAAGGTGGTCGGCCGCCACAACTGGGGCGACACGTTCGCCAACGACCAGGACCAGCCGAACGACTGGTTCGTCCAGCAGATGTTCAAGCTCGAAGAGCAGGACGACGGCCACCTGCTGATCCGCTACGCGGGCTACGAGAAGGCCTACGACTGGGCCGACCCGGCGAAGACGTACCTGAAGGCCCAGGACGACGGGACGCTCGTCCTCACCACGAAGGACGACGCGGGCCGCTTCGCCAAGGACGTCATCAGCAGCGGCGTCGACTCGGCCGTCGAGGCGGCGGCGGGCGCCGACACCGCCGTCGTCGTGGTCGGCAGCATGCCGTTCATCAACGGCCGCGAGGACCACGACCGCACCACGATGGCGCTCGCCGAAGACCAGTCCGAACTCGTCCGGGCCGTCCGCGCGGCCAACCCGAACACCGTCGTCGTGGTGGAGAACAGCTACCCGACGACCCTCAACTGGGAGCAGGCGAACGTCCCGGCGATCCTGTGGACGAGCCACGCGGGCGCCGAGACCGGCAACGCCCTGGCGTCGGTCCTCTTCGGCGACGAGAGCCCTTCGGGCAAGCTTCCGCAGACCTGGTACCGGTCCGAGAAGGACCTGCCCGGCATCCTCGAATACGACATCATCAAGAACGACCGGACCTACCAGTACTTCAGGGGCAAGCCGCTCTACCCGTTCGGCCACGGCCTCTCGTACACGACGTTCCGCTACGGCAAGCCCCGGCTGAGCAGCCGTTCCATCGGCGGTGACGGCACGGTGACCGTCACGGTCCCGGTCACCAACACGGGCGGGAAGGCCGGCGACGAGGTCGTCCAGCTCTACACGCACCAGCGGGACTCCCGCGTGAAGCAGCCGCTCAGGAAGCTGCGCGCCTTCGACAAGGTGCACGTCGAGCCCGGCGAGACGGTGACCGCGAGGTTCCGCCTGCGCGCCTCCGACCTCGCCATCTGGGACGTCACCCGCGGCAAGTGGACGGTCGAGAAGGCCGAGCACGACCTGCTCATCGGCTCCTCGGCGACCGACATCCGCAGTCGCGCACACCTCAACGTGCGCGGGGAGACGATCCCCGACCGCGACCTATCGAAGCCGACCCGCGCGGCCGACTTCGACGACCACGACGGCGTCGAGCTGGTCGACGAGTCGAAGGCCAAGGGCGACGCGGCGGCCGGAGCCGCGGGGTCCTGGCTGAAGTTCGCGGACGCCGGCCTCGGCCGGTCCACCGGCAAGATCACGGCACGTGTCGCGGGAACGGGCGCCACCGCGATCCAGGTCCGCCTGGACCGTCCAGACGGCCCGGTGGCGGGGACCCTGAACGTCCCGTCAACCGGCGACAAGTACACCTACAAGGAGATCACCGCACCGCTCACCGGCGCCCGCGGAGACCGCGACGTCTACCTCGTCTTCACCGGCGAGACCCGCCTGAGCACCTTCTCCCTGACCCGCTGACACCCCGGCCCGCCCCGGCGCCGCCGGGGCGGGCCGCCCCGCTGCAAAGGACGCCCTCCATGCGTGCCAAAAGCAGATTCGCCGTCATCACCGCCACCCTCACCACCGC
>NZ_SMKB01000271.1:0-9067 GCF_004348575.1 Actinomadura sp. 7K534 | reverse complement strand
GGGCTGGTGGGGGCTTGTTCGAGGATGAGGTGGGCGTTCGTTCCGCTGATGCCGAAAGAGGAGACCGCGGCACGGCGCGGCTGCCCGGTCTCGGGCCACGGGACGGGGTCGGTGAGCAGCTCGACCGTCCCCGCGGACCAGTCCACGTGCGGGGTCGGCTCGTCAACGTGCAGCGTCCGCGGCAGAACCCCGTGATTGAGGGCCTGGACCATCTTGATCACACCGGCGACGCCGGCGGCGGCCTGAGTGTGCCCGATGTTCGACTTGACCGATCCCAGCCACAGCGGCCGGTCACGATGCCGGCCGTAGCTCGCGATCAGCGCTTCGGCCTCGATGGGGTCGCCCAATGCCGTGCCGGTGCCGTGCGCTTCGATCGCGTCGATGTCATCGGGGGCGAGCCGCGCGCTGGCCAGCGCGTCCTCGATCACACGCTGCTGGGACGGCCCGTTCGGCGCCGTCAACCCGTTGCTCGCACCGTCCTGGTTGACAGCCGAACCTCGGATCACCGCGAGCACCGGATGCCCGTTGCGCTGCGCATCGGAGAGACGCTCGACAAGGAGGAGCCCAACGCCTTCGGACCACGCGGTGCCGTCGGCCGCCGCGGCGAAGGGCTTGCAGCGGGCGTCCGGCGCGAGGACCCGCTGCCGGGAGAACTCCACGAAGATGCCGGGCGTCGACATGATGGCAACGCCCCCGACCAGGCTCAGCGAGCAGTCGCGCTGGCGCAGTGCCTGGCAGGCGAGGTGGAGGGCGACGAGGGAGGAGGAGCAGGCGGTGTCGATGGTCACCGCGGGCCCCTCCAGCCCGAACGTGTACGCGAGCCGCCCGGAGACGACGCTGGCCGCGTTGCCGAGGCTGATATGGCCTTCGAGCTTGCGGGACGTGTCCGCGAGGAGCAGCTGGGCGTAGTCCTGCGCGTTGGTCCCGATGAAGACGCCGGTCCGGCTGCCGCGCAGTGACGCGGGAGCGATGCCGGCGCGTTCGACGGTCTCCCAGGCCCCCTCCAGCAGGAGCCGCTGCTGCGGGTCCATGGCCAGCGCCTCGCGCGGGCTGATCCCGAACAGGTCGGGGTCGAAGTCGCCCGCGTCGTGCAGGAACCCGCCCTCGCGGACATAGCTCGTCCCGGGGCGCTCGGGGTCCGGGGAGTGGAGCCGGTCGAGGTCCCAGCCCCGGTCGGCGGGGAAGCCGGACATGGCGTCGGCGCCGGCGTCGAGCAGCCGCCACAGGCCCTCGGGGGACGACGCGTCCCCGGGGAACCGGCAGGCCATCCCGATGACGGCGATCGGTTCCCGCATGCCCGACTCGGCCTCGTGCAGCCGCCGGCGCGATTGCCGCAGCTCCGCGGTCATCCATTTGAGGTGGTCGAGAAGCTGCTGCTCATTCCCCATCTGAACCGAACTCCAAAGGATGCGGGCAAAGGCGTGGCGGTGGAATCAGGATCTGCCGAATTCTTCGCGGATGATGTCGAGTACCTCGTCCGCGGTCGCGGACTCCAGTTTGCTGACGGGCTCCTCAGGCGCCCCGCCCGCGCCCTCGAATTTCGACAGCAGCGCCTGGAGCCGCCACGAGACGGTCTTCTGCTCGGCCGCGGAGAGACTCGCCATGGCGACGGAATTGGACAGTTCGTCGAGCTGCGCGATGATCCCGGTTCCGTTTCCGGGCTCGTCGGTGATGGTCGTTCTCAGGTACTGCGCCAGTGCCTGCGGACTGGGATGGTCGAACACCAGGGTGCTGGGCAGTTTCATCCCGATCTCGCGGGTGAGGTGGTTGCGGAACTGGAGGGCGGACACCGAATCGAAGCCCAGTTCCTTGAAGGTCTGCCGGGTCGGTACCTCGTCGCCGGAGGCGTGGCCGAGGACCGCGGCCGCGGTGGCTCTGACCAGGTCGGCCAGGATGGTCTCCTGCTCCGGGCGGGCTGCGCCGAGGAGGCGTCGGCGCAGCGCCGCCGCCGACCCCGGATCCGCTTCGGGAACCGGTCCGGAGGAGCGCGTGACCTGCCGTATCTCCGGCAGATCGGCGAGCAGGGGTATCCGGCGGGTCGGGGCGAACGCCCGCCAGAGCCGTTCCCAGTCGACGGCGGCGACGGTGAGGCAGGTCTCGTCCCGGTCCAGCGCCCGCTGGAGCGCGGCGATCGCCATCTCCGGGTCCATGCCGGAGAACCCGCTCCGGCGCAGGTTGGCCCGCGCGCTCTCGTCGTCGGCCATGCCGCCGCCGCCCCATTCGCCCCACGCCACGGACAGGGCCGGGAGCCCCTGGGCGCGGCGCCGCCGGGCCAGCGCGTCCAGGAAGGAGTTCGCCGCCGCGTAATTGGCCTGCCCCGGGCTACCGAGGATCCCGGCCGCGGAGGAGAACAGCACGAACGCGGACAGGTCCCGGTCCCGGGTCAGCTCGTCCAGGTGCGCCGCGGCGTCGGCCTTCGGGCGCAGCACCCCGGCCAGCCGGTCCGGGGTCAGCGCGTCGATCACGCCGTCGTCCAGGACGCCAGCGGTGTGCACGACCGCGGTCAGCGGATGCTCGTTGGGAATCTCGGCGAGGACCCGCTCCAGCGCGGCCCGGTCCGCCGTGTCGCAGGCCGCGAACGTCGGCTCGGCGCCGAGCGCCCGCAGCTCTGATCGGAGTTCCGCCGCGCCGGGGGCGTGCGGGCCGCGGCGGCTGACCAGGACGAGGCGCTCGGCCCCGCCGCGCGCCAGCCAGCGGGCGACGTGCGCTCCCAGCGCGCCGGTTCCGCCGGTGACGAGGACGGTGCCGCGCGGCCGCCAGCCGGCCCGTTGCGGCCCGCCCCGGTCGGCGGCCCGCACCAGCCGGCAGGCGAGGACCCCCGCGGGCCGGATCGCGAGCTGGTCCTCTCCGTCCGTACCGGCGAGAACGCCCGCGAACCGCTCCCGCGCCGGCCCGTCGGGTGTCTCCGGCAGGTCGATCAGGCCGCCCCAGCGGTCGGCGTGCTCCAGCGCCGCCACCCGGCCCAGCCCCCAGAGCCGCGCCTGCGTGGGGTCGTCCGCGGTGTCCAGCGGATCGGCGGACACGGCCCGCCGGGTGACGCACCAGAGCGGCGCGTCGATCCCGGCGTCGCCGAGGGCCTGGAGGAGCGTCGTGGTTCCGGAGAGCGCGTCGCGGCCGCCCAGGGCCAGCAGCGAGACCACCCCCTGGAGCCCGTCGGACAGGCCGCCGAGGCGTTCCGTGAGCGCCGTGCGGTCGAGCGGCCCGGCATCGACCTCCAGGCGGACGGTCTCGGCACCGGCGAGGCCGCTCATCGCCTCCTCGCAGGCGTCCTGCCACGGGTCGCCGGCCTGGGGTACGACGAGCAGCCACCGGCCGCGGAGCGTGGAGACGGCGGGATCGGCGAGCCTCTTCCAGGTGACCCGGTAGCACCACGAGTCCACCTCGGAGCGCTCACGCTGCCTGCGGTGCCACGAGGACAGCACCGGCAGCGCGGGCTTCAGCGCCTCCAGGGGCGGGGCGGAGCCGTTGGGCTCCAGCATCGCGGCGAGGGCGTCGAGGTCCTCGCGCTCGACCGCGCTCCAGAAGCGCCCGTCGTCGTCACCGGGGGAGGGGGCGTCCTTCGGGGCAGGACCCTCCAGCCAGTAGCGGCGCCGCTGGAAGGCGTAGGTGGGCAGCGCCACGGGAGGAAGCGGGCCAGAGAAGAAGCGGCCTGCCCAGTCGACGGTGATCCCGCGGGTGTGGGCGTGCGCGGCGCTTGAGAGGAACCGCGTCAGCTCGCCCTGGCCGCGCTGGAGTGTAGGGATGACGACCGCGTGGGCCCCGATGTCGTCGACGGTGTCCTGGAGGCCGGTGACGAGCACGGGGTGCGGGCTGACCTCGATCAGGGCGTCGTGGCCCTGCCCGATCAGGGCGTGCACGCATCGTTCGAGCTGCACGGGCCGGCGCAGGTTGGTGTACCAGTAGGCGGCGTCCAGCCCGGTGGTGTCGAGCCGGTCGCCGGTGACGGTGGAGAAGAACGGGATCCTCGACGGCTGCGGCGCGATGTCGGCGAGGGCATCAAGCAGCGCGGGCCTGATGCGGTCGACCTGCGGGGAATGGGACGCGTAGTCGACGCTGACGCGATTCGTGCGGATCCCCTCGCCACCGCATTCGGCGAGGAATGCATCGACGGCCTCGGGGGAGCCGGAGACCACGGTCGAGGCGGGGCCGTTCACCGCCGCGAGCGTGAGTTCGCCGTCCCAGCGGGCGAGCCGCCGCTCGATCTCGTCGGCGGGCAGCGCGACCGACGCCATGGCCCCGTCCCCGGCCAGCTCGCGCAGGGCTCGGCTGCGCAGTGCCACCACCTTGGCCGCGTCGTCCAGGGAGAGGGCGCCGGCGATGTGCGCGGCGGCGATCTCGCCCTGGGAGTGGCCGGCGACGGCCGCGGGCTCCACCCCGTAGGAGCGCCACAGCTCGGCCAGGGCCACCATGACTGCGAACAGGACCGGTTGGACGACGTCGACGCGCTCCAGACCGGGAGCGGTGGGCGCGCCGCGCAGCACCTCGTCCAGCGACCACGACACGTGCGGTGCGAGCGCCGCCTCGCACCGGGCGATGTGCTCGGCGAACTCCGCCGACTGCTCCAGCAGCGCCGTGGCCATGCCCTCCCACTGGGCGCCCTGCCCGGGGAAGACGAAGGCGACCTTGCCGTCCAGGTCGGCGACGCCCTCGGTCACCCCGGCGGAGGGGGTTCCGGCGGCGAGCGCCGCCAGTTCGTTCGGCAGTTCGTCCGGCAGCCGGGAGGCGTCGGAGGCGAGCACGACGGCGCGGTGGCGCAGTGTCGCGCGCCTGGTCGCCAGGGCGCCGGCGACGGCGCGGGGATCCGCGTCCGGACGTTCCCGCACGAACTCCGCCAGCCGTCGCGCCTGCCCGCGCAGCCCGGCCTCGCTCGCGGCCGACACCAGCAGGGGCAGCGGCCCCGCCCCGGCCGGGCCCGGTACCTCGGCGGGCTGTTCGGCGGGGGCCTGCTCGATGATGGTGTGCGCGTTCGTGCCGCTGATGCTGAACGACGAGACGGCCGCGCGGCGCGGCCGTCCGGTGTCGGGCCAGGGGACCGGCACGGTGAGCAGGCTCACCGCTCCCGCGCTCCAGTCGACGTGCGGGGTCGGCTCATCGACGTGCAGGGTGCGCGGGAGCAGGCCGTGGTTGATCGCCTGGATCATCTTGATGACTCCGGCGACGCCCGCGGCGGCCTGGGTGTGCCCGAGGTTGGACTTGATCGACCCGAGCCACAGGGGCCGGTCGCGGTCCCGGCCGTAGGCGGTGAGGAGCGCCTGCGCCTCGATGGGGTCGCCGATGGTGGTGCCGGTGCCGTGGGCCTCGACCGCGTCGACGTCGGCGGCGCCCAGGCCCGCTTCGGTGAGCGCCTGCGCGATCACCCGCTGCTGGGACGGGCCGTTGGGCGCGGTCATCCCGTTGCTGGCGCCGTCCTGGTTCACCGCCGAGCCGCGCACGACCGCCAGCACCGGGTGGCCGTTGCGCTGGGCGTCGGAGAGCCGCTCGACCACCAGGAGCCCGACACCCTCGGACCAGCCCGCGCCGTCGGCGGCGGCCGCGAACGGCTTGCAGCGGCCGTCGGGGGCGAGTCCCCGCTGCCGGGAGAACTCCACGAACAGGGTGGGGGTGGCCATGACGGTGGCCCCGCCGGCGAGCGCGAGGTCGCATTCCCCCCGGCGCAGGGCCTGGCACGCCAGGTGCAGCGCGACCAGGGAGGAGGAGCAGGCGGTGTCCACCGTCAGGGCCGGCCCCTCCAGGCCGAACACGTAGGAGATGCGCCCCGACGCCGCGCTGCCCGACGTCCCGGTCAGGGAGTATCCCGCGGTGGTGTCGGTGAACTGCTCCGGGAGCGTCATGTAGTCCTGGTACATCAGCCCCGTGAAGACGCCGGTCGGGCTGGACTTCAGCGAGGCGGGCGGGATGCCGGCGTTCTCCAGGGCCTCCCAGGCGACCTCCAGCAGCAGCCGCTGCTGCGGGTCCATCGCCGCCGCCTCCCGCGGCGAGATCTCGAAGAACTCGGGATCGAACTCGGCGGCGTCGTACAGGAACCCGCCCTCGCGGGCATAGGTGGTGCCGGAATGGGCGGGATCGGGATGGTAGAGCCGCTCCAGGTCCCAGCCGCGGTCGGTGGGGAACGCCGAAATCCCGTCCCGGCCCGCCTCCACGAACCGCCACAGATCCTCGGGGGAGCGGATGCCGCCCGGGTAGCGGCAGGCCATCGCCACGATCGCGACCGGCTCGTCCGCGGACCTCCTCGCCGCGGCCGTGGCCGACGGGGCGCGCCGCGCCCCGGCTAGCAGGTCACGCAGATGGCTGGCGACGTTCCGCGGTGTCGGATGGTCGAAGACCAAGGTGGCCGGCAGCGCCAGCCCCGTCGCGGCGCTCAGGCGGTTCCGCAGCTCGACCGCGGTCAGCGAATCGAACCCGAGATCCTGGAACGCGCGGTCAGCCGGCATGCCCTGGGCCGTGTCGCGCCGCAGCACCGCCATCACGTGACCGCGCGTCAGGTCGAGCAGCGCCTCCCGCTGCTCCGCCTCGGGCAGCCCGGCCAGCCGGCGCGCGAGCGAGCCCTCCGGCTGCGCCGCCCCGGACGCGCCCGCGCGCCGGACGGGCACGGGCACGATCCTGCGGAACAGCGCGGGCAGCGAACCCTCGGCAGCGCGGGCGCGCAACGCCGCGACGTCCAGCGGAACGGGAGCCACCAGCGCCTCGCCCGCCGCGCAGGCGGCGTCGAACAGCGCCGCCCCCTGCTCCGACCGCAACCGGACCAGGCCGCCGCGCTCGACCCGGGACAGTTCGGCCGCCCCCAGATGCGCGGTCATCCGGCTGGTCTCCTCCCACAGCCCCCAGGCGAGGGAGGTCCCCGGCAGGCCCGTCGCCCGCCGGTGCGCGGCCAGCGCGTCCAGGAAGGCGTTCGCCGCCGCGTAATTGCCCTGGCCGGGGGTGCCGACGATCCCCGCGGCCGACGAGAACAGCGCGAACAGTGCCAGGTCCGCGTGCCTGGTCAGCTCGTGCAGGTTGACGGCGGCGTCGATCTTCGGGTGCGCCACCCGCGCCATCCGCTCGGGCGTCAGGGAGCCCACCACCCCGTCGTCGATCACCCCCGCCGCGTGGACCACGGCGGTCAGCGGATGCGCGGCAGGGACGCTCGCCAGCAGGTCCGCGAGCCGCCCGCGGTCGGCGGCGTCGCAGGCGGCCACCGTGACCTCGGCGCCCAGCTCGGCCAGCCGGTCCCGCAACTCCACCGCCCCTTCCGCGCGTGGCCCCTGGCGGCTGGCCAGGATGACGTGCCGGGCGCCGTGGGCCGCCACCAGGTGGTGGGCGATCCGGCTCCCGACCAGCCCGGTGCCGCCGGTGATGAGGACCGTGCCATCGGGGTCGAGCAAGGCCGGGCGGGAGTCCCCGCCGGGGAGCGCGGTCGCCAGGCGGGGCGCCAGTACCGTCCCCCGCCGGACGGCGACCTGCGTCTCGCCCGGGACGGACGCGATCGCCGCCAGGCCGGGCAGCACGCTCGCGGAATCCGGGTCATCGTCGATGTCGACCAGCAGGAACCGGCCGGGATTCTCCGACTGGGCCGCGCGGACCAGCCCCCACACCGGAGCGGCGGCCAGATCGGCGACGTCCTCGCCCGTGCGGGTGGACACCGCGCCCCGCGTGACGACGACCAGCCGGGAGGCCGCCCACCGCTGGTCTTCCAGCCAGGCGCGCACGAGTCCGAGCGCCGCGGCCCCGGCCGTGCGCGCCGCCTCGGCGAGGCCGCCGGTTCCCGCACCGGAGCAGACGGTCACGACGGTCTCCGGGACGCCCGCGCCCGCGTCGATCGCCTCCGTCAGGGCGTCCAGGTCGGCGAACGGTTCGGCGCCGGGCCCGAAGGCGTGCGCGAGCCCTGCCGCGTCGGTGCCGAGGAGCACCAGCCCGTCCTGGTCCCGGTCTTCCGGCCGCCCTTCCGGCAGCGGCGTCCACTCCAGGGTGTAGAGGTGGTGACCGGCGTCCCGGCCGTGCCGGAGATGCTCGGCGCGGACCGGCCGCATCGTCAGCGACTCCACCGACATGACCGGCCGGCCGGTCTCGTCGGCCACGGAGACCGTCACCGTGCGCGGGCCGCTCGGCGACACCCGCACCCGCGCCGCCCCTGCCCCGGACAGGAACAGCGACACACCGTTCCAGTCGAACGGCAGGTCCACCTCCCGTTCGGTGCGGTCGAGCACGGACAGGCCGACGACGTGCAGGCAAGCGTCCAGCAGAGCGGGATGGACGCCGAACCGTGCCGCGTCGGCGCCGTCGGGCAGCGCCACCTCGGCGAGCAGGTCCTCGCCATGGCGCCACGCGCGCCGGAGCCCTTGGAAAGCGGGGCCGTACTCGTAGCCCACCTGCGCCAGTCCCGCGTAGCAGCCCTCCGTGTCCAGAGGCTGCGCCTCGGCGGGCGGCCAGAACGCCATGTCCGATGGGAGGTCCGCTGGGGCTCCGGCCGTCACCACCCCACCCGCATGACGGGTCCACGGAAGGTCGTCCGCGCTCTCCTCCGGCCGTGAGTAGACGGTGATCGCGCGCCGCCCGCCCTCGTCGGCCGCCTCGACGACCACCTGCAGCCCGACGCCGCCGCGGTCGGGCAGCGCCATCGGCGCCTCCAGCGTCAGCGCCTCCACCCGGCCGCAGCCCACCAGCCGCCCGGCGTGCACCGCCAGCTCCACGAACGCCGAACCCGGCAGCAGCGCCGATCCCGCCACGACATGGTCGGCGAGCCACGGATGCGAACCCTTGGACACCCGGCCCGTCAGAACGACCTCGCCGCCAGAGGCGAGCTTGACCATGGCGCCGATCAGCGGATGGTCCGCCGGGGTCAGCCCGGCGTCGGCGACGTCCCCTGCCCTGCGCCCCCTTCCGTCCAGCCAGTACCGCTGGTGCTGGAAGGCGTAGGTGGGCAGTGCGGGCGGGCTCGCGGGCCGTGGGATGCCGATGGCTTCGAGGATGCGGGTCCAGTCGGTGGTGAAGCCTTGGGTGTGGAGGGTGGCGAGGTTGGTGAGGAGTTGGGTCCAGGTGCCGTTGTCGCGGTGGAGTGTGCCGGTGGTGAGGATGGGTTGGTCTTGGATGC
>NZ_SMKB01000270.1:0-9119 GCF_004348575.1 Actinomadura sp. 7K534 | reverse complement strand
GGGGGATGCAGGGGTGGGGTGACCTTTGTGGATCGAGGCGGGAGGATGCGTGGTCGCTGAGGGCGAGATGGAGGTTCTTGTTGAGGGGCGGGTGGAGCTGGCCGATGGGGTCGTGGGGTTGACCCTGCGGGCGGTGGACGGTGGGGAGTTGCCGTCCTGGCGTCCTGGTGCGCATGTCGATGTTGTTCTCGGTGATGGGCTCGTCCGGCAGTACTCGTTGTGCGGGGATCCGGGTGATTTGCGGACGTGGCGGCTGGGTGTGCTGAAGGAGGGGCTTGGTTCGACGGTCGTTCATGAGCGGGTGCGTCCGGGGGACAAGCTCGTGGTGCGGGGGCCGCGTAACAACTTCGCGCTGGAGGATGCGTCCGGTTACCTGTTTCTCGCCGGCGGGATCGGTATCACGCCGATCCTCCCCATGGTGGCCGCAGCCGATGCAGCAGGGGTCGAGTGGCGGCTCGTCTATGGGGGGCGGCGACGGTCGGCCATGGCCTTCTTGGATGTGTTGTCCGCCTATGGGCGCAAGGTTGAGATTCGCCCCCAGGACGAGTTTGGCTTGCTTGATATTGAAGGTGCCTTGGCGGAGGCCGGGCCTGGGACGCTTGTCTACTGCTGCGGGCCGGAGCCGATGCTCGCTGCGGCTGAGGAACGATGCGCCGTCCTGGCCCCGGGCTCGTTGCGCACGGAGCGTTTCACGCCGAAGCCGGTCACGGGGCCGAGCGAGGCGTTCGAGGTCGAGCTCGCGTTGAGCGGGCGCACGCTGACGGTCGAACCCGGCCTGTCCATCTTGGAGACCGTGGAGAAGGCGGGCGTCAACGTCCTGTCGTCGTGCCGTGAAGGGACGTGCGGGACGTGCGAAACACCCGTTCTGGAAGGCGAGCCCGACCATCGTGACTCGGTCCTGACGGAGGCGGAACGCGCGGACGGAAGTTTCATGATGATCTGTGTCTCCCGCGCCCGCGGGCCACGGCTGGTCCTGGAACTATGACTCGCGCGTTTCCTCTGCTCCCTGCGTGGAGGAGGTGAGCGCGCGGATGGGAGCTTCATGATGATTTGTGTCTCCCATGCCCGCGCCCGCGGTTCGTTGAACCTTGATCGCGCGTTCATGTGCCGCAGTTGCTCTGTGCCCTGCGCGAAGGGGGACGCCTCTCGGGGCCGGGAGGCTGGTCGTCGCGATCAAGGCGAGAGGGCTGCCACGTGCGTCGGATGCCGCATCAACCGCCTTAGGTGCCGGCGGCTCATGACGACCCGGGGTGGGTTTGCGTCCGCTAGCGGGCCGTCCTTGATCATTGTTGTCGGCGAATGGCTCTACCTACGTTGAGGCTCGAGTCAGGGCGTGTTGGAGGGTGGTTAGGCGGTCGGTGTGCATGCGTTTTGTTATGGCGGCGTCCCTGATCATGGTTGAGCCGTGGAAGGTGCCTGGGTAGTGGTGCAGTTCGGTGGGGACGCCTGCCTGGATGAGGCGCTGGGCGTAGCTGAGGCCCTCGTCCCGTAGCGGGTCGAATTCGCAGGTGGTGACGTAGGCGGGTGGCAGGCCTGACAGGTCCTCTGCGCGGGCGGGGGCCGCGTACGGGGACACAGAGTCGGTGCCTCGGACGCCCTCGCCCAGGTAGTAGTCCCAGCTCAGTTCCGCGTTGCGCCGATGCCAGATCGGGGTGTCGGTGAACGTTCGCATCGACGGGGTGTCGAGGCGGTCGTCCAGTTCGGGGATGCCGAGGAGTTGGAAGCACAGTGCGGGCCCGCCGCGGTCGCGGGCCATCAGGGCGACGGCCGCGGACAGTCCGCCGCCCGCGCTGTCGCCGCCCACCGCGAGCCTGCCGGGGTCGATGCCGAGTTCGGCGGAATGGGCGGCCGCCCAGGTCAGGACGACGTAGCAGTCGTCCAGCCCGGCGGGGAACGGGTGCTCCGGGGCGAGCCGGTAGCCCACGGACAGGACCACGGCGCCGACCTCCGCCGCGATGGACGTCGCGTCGTCCTGGGCGGTGTCGATGCTGCCGATGACGAAGCCGCCGGCGTGGATGTGCACCAGTCCCGGCAGGTCGCCGTCCCGGTCCGCGGGGGCGTAGATCCGCACTGGGACATCGGGTGCGCCCGCGGGCCCGGGGACGTGCACGTCGCGGACGTCCACCGGGATCGGCGGCACGTACTGCGGCTTGCCGAACATCTCCACCTCGTCCCTGCGGATCTGCTCGTACTCGCTGATCATGATCTGGGGGATCATCGAGATCCACGGGACGAGTTCGGGATCGTAGGCGTACGTCACCTCGGGGCTCCTCTCGGCGGCCGGCTCCAGTCTCGGCTCCCTCGCCCCTTTTGCCCAGGGGGCCGGGTAGCGGAGATCACCCGCCGGGTTGTGCCGCCATCTCCGGGTGCCGGCGGCACGGGCGCCCTACTTTTCCGTCGAGTCGCGGTTTTGTTGATCTCGGGGCTCGGTGTGTTCTGGGGCGAGAGAGCGGGACGGGCGTCTGTGTCGGGGAGAAGACACGTTGACGACCTGGGCTGATCTGCCGGTTCGGGGCGGTCGCGGCGGCTAGGCTGGCCGCACATTTCGCCACAGTGAAGGGCAGGCCGCAATGAACCGCAGCGAACTGGTCAGGGCCGTGGCGGAACGTACGGGGAGCGACGAGGCCGTGGGCCGCCGCCATGTGGACGCCGTGTTCGAGGTCGTGATGGAACGGGTGGCCGCCGGGGAGCGCGTCACCGTCACCGGGTTCGGGACGTTCGACAGGCTGTCCCGCCCGGCCCGCAGTGCCCGCAACCCGCGCACCGGTGCGCCGGTGGAGGTGGCCGCCGCGGAGGTTCCGCGGTTCCGCTCCGGGCAGACGTTCCGAACCCGGGTCGCGGGAGGCGCCGTCGTGGCGGCCGAGGAGGAGGCCCTCGTGGCGGCTCCGCCGGAGGCGGCGGACGGCGTCGTGGCCGAGCCGGCCAGCCCCACAGAGCCCAAGGCCGCCAAGAAGGCGAAGAAGGGCGCGAACTCCAAGAAGGCGCCGAAGAAGGCGAAGGCGATCAAGCTCGATACCTCGCCGGCCGCGAAGAACGGCAAGGCCGCCAAGGCCGCCAAGGAGATCAAGGACGTCAAGGCCACCAAGAACGGCAAGAGCGCGAAGAGCAGCAGCGGCGCGAACCTTGACCTGAGCGCCAAGAAGGGCGCGGACGCGAAGAACGGCGCCAGCGCTAAGAACCCGAGCGCCAAGAGCGCTAAGAGTGGCAAGAAGAAGCAGGTCAAGGGCAAGGGGCGCGTCAAGGCCGGTAAGTAGGCCCGCGCCGGCCGGGTCAGCCGCGGATCGAGACCCGGGTCACGCCGGGGACGGTCCGGGCCAGGACGTCGGCGATCTGCTGGGCGGGCTCGTCCGTGGTTCCGCGCAGTTCGACGGCGCCGTCCCGGACCGAGACGTCCCAGTGGGCGCCCTCCGTGCCGTACTCGGTGATCGCGGCCAGGACGTCGTCGCGGATCCGGGCGTCGTCGCGGGCCAGGATCGCGATGAGGTCGCGGCGGCTGACGATGCCCACGATGGTGGAGCCGTCCAGTACCGGGACGCTCTTGATCCGCGTCTTCATCATCATCTCGGCGAGCACGGCCACGTCGCCGTTGGGCCGGGCTGTCTCCACGTCGCGGGTCATGACCTCCTCGACGAGGCGCGGCGCGGGGGCCGCGGTGGTCGCCACGGGGCGCACGAAGGCGCGCGGGTCGTGCTCGAACACGCCCTGCAGGAGGTCCATCTCGCTGACGATGCCGGCCAGGCGCCCCGGCTCGTCCACGACCGGCAGCGCGGTGACGTTGTGCTCGTGCAGGACGCGGATGGCCTGGCGGACGGTGGCCGTCCGCGGGATCGTCACGACGGGCGAGGTCATCGCCTCCCGGACCAGCATGGCGTGTTCTCCTTCCGGCGAGGACGCCGTTCACCTACCCGGGCAGGGGCACCCTGACCCTTGCGTCCAGGATCACCCGGCGGGCGCCTCAGGCCCAGGGCCCTTCGTCCCGGAAACCCGTCAGAAGAGCGTCGGCGGCTCCACCGGCTCCGGCTCGGGCAAGGGCGCGAGCCCCGGTACCCGCTCCCGCACCTCGTCATGGAAGCGGCGGGCGAGCGGCAACGCGTCGGCATTGTCCGGCGTGTGGATGAAGATCGTCGGCGAGCGTCCCTCGTCCAGCCACTCGGCGGCCTTCGCGACCCAGTACCGCCATCCCTCGACCGTCTGCTCCGTGTCGTCCCGCCCGAGGTAGCGGACGATCGGGCGGTCGGTCAGCGCCGACGACCGGCGGGGCACGCGGGGCTTCTTCGTCCACGCGTCCCGCTCCGCGTCGCTGCCCGGACGGCTCCGGAAGAACGCGGTGGTGTCGAAGGGCACCCACTCGGCTTCGACGCCCGCGAGGACCCGTTCGAGGTCGCGCGCGCATCCGGGCTCCTCGAAGAACGCGCGGTGGCGCACCTCGACGGCGTAGCGGTGCGTCCGGGGCAGGCGGCGCAGGAAGCCCGCGAGTGTTCCGAGGTCCGCCGGGCCGAACGACCCCGGGAGCTGGACCCACAGCGCGTGCGTCCGGGGACCGAGCGGCTCGATCGCCGCCAGGAACGTCCGGAGGTCGTCGTCGAAGCCGGTCAGGCGCCGCTCGTGCGTGATCGACCTCGGCAGCTTGAGGACGAAGCGGAAGCCGGGGCCGGCCTGCTCCGCCCACGACTCCGCCGTGCTTCGCGACGGCGTCGCGTAGAAGGTCGTGTTGCCCTCCACCGCGTTGCACCAGCCCGCGTACGCGCGCAGCCGCGCACCGGGCGGAAGCGGATGCGGAAGGAAACGCCCCTGCCACGACGGATGCGTCCACATCGCGCACCCCACATGAAGCCGCATGAACCCGACGCTATCGCTTCGCGGGCCCCCTCACCTGCCGCTCCGCCGGGCCTTGAACTCCGCGCGCCCGGGCCGCGTACCTCCACGCGTAGCTCGGGAAGCCGGATCTTGGAGGACCCCCATGAGGGCGAGAAAGAGTCGTGTGCGCACCGCGGTCACGTGGACCGCGGTGGCCGCCGGATCCGCCGGCCTCGTGGCCGGCTCGCTGTACGTGGTGCGGATGCCGGACCGGTCCGGCGACGAGAAGCGGGCCGCGCTGACCGGCGAGCAGGCGTCGGAGGCGCGGCGCGGGTCCGCGGGGGCGCTGGCCGCGCGGCTGACCGACCGGCTCGGCGCCCGCACGGCCGGCGCCTACCTCGACCAGGCCGGACGGCCCGTCGTCACGGTCACCAACGAGGGCGACGCGGCCATGGTCCGCGCGGCGGGCGCGGTGCCCGAGCTGACCGAGCGCAGCCCCGCGGCGCTGAACCGGATCACCGCCACCCTCCGGCAGTCCATGACGGGCGTACCGGGCACCGGCTGGGCCGTCGACCCGGCCACCTCGCGGGTCACCGTGTGGACCGACGACTCGGTGACCGGGACGCGGATGGCGACCGTGCGGCGGATGGCCCGGCAGATGGGGTCGGCGGTGCGGATGGTGCACATCGACGGGCGGCTGCGCCCCCTCGCGTTCGGCGGCGACGCGATCTTCGGCCAGGGCTCGCGCTGCTCGCTCGGCTTCAACGTCATCCGCAACGGGCAGCCCTTCTTCCTCACCGCCGGGCACTGCGGGAACTCCGTCCGCAACTGGACCGCCGACCAGGGCGGCCGCCAGTTCCTCGGCAGGACGGTCGCGAGCAGCTTCCCCGGCGACGACTTCGCGCTCGTCCGGACGGCGCAGCCGGGCCAGGGCGCGGTCAACCTCTACAACGGCCAGGCCCGGGACATCACCGAGGCCGGGGAGGCCGTGGTCGGCCAGCGGGTCGTGCGGACCGGCAGCACCACCGGCCTCGCCACCGGCCGCGTCACCGCCACCAACGCGACGGTGAACTACCCCGAGGGCACCGTCAGCGGCCTGATCCAGACGACCGTGTGCGCGGAGCCGGGCGACAGCGGCGGGCCGCTCTTCAGCGGAAGCACCGCCCTCGGCCTCACGTCGGGCGGTTCGGGCAACTGCCAGATCGGCGGCGTGACGTTCTTCCAGCCGGTCACCGAACCCCTGGAGGCCTTCGGCGCCGAGGTCTCCTAGCGCCTCTTCGGGCGATAGGTACGGCCGAAGCTGCGCGGGCTGTCCTCGTAGATGTCGACCAGCTCCCAGTCGATCCGGCGCCCGCCGGGGGCCTCGAAGATGCGGGTGCCATCGCCGAGGAAGACCGGGGCGACGAAGACCTGCAGCTCGTCGATCAGATCGTGCTCGAGCGCCTGCCGGGCTATGTCGGCGCTGATGATCTGCACGTCCCGGTCTCCGGCGAGCTCCTGGGCGCGCTGGACCGCCTCGACGATGTCGCAGTTCAGCGGGATGACGGCCGGGTCGTCGGCGAGTTCCTCCGGGCGGTGGGTCAGCACGAACTCGGTCCCGGACCACGCGCCGCCGTACGCTTGAGAGGTGGTCTCGTCCCGCTCCGCCCGCTGGGCCTTCGCCGCGTCGTAGCCGGCCCGGCCGGAAATGATCACCGCGACGTCTCCCGCCATGCGCTCCGTGGTGCCCTCGGCCAGCGGTTCCGCCGCGGACATCCAGCTCATGTCATGACCGGGCCCGGCGATGAAGCCGTCGATCGAGCACGTGAACCCCCAGGCGACCTTGCCCATGTCTCCTCCTCCCGGCCGACGACCCCGCCGACCCCACATCAATCCATTGAAGAGTGCGGACTCTCCCGGCCACCGAAACTCATCGGCCGCCGCCGCACCCGGGCTCGGTCGTGACGCCGGCGCGGGTCAGGTGAGGGGGGCGTAGTGCTGGTCGGCCAGGCGGCCCATGGCCGGAAGGCACACCTGCGTTTCGCGGAGGACCCAGCGGTGGAGCGCTGGGAGCGCGGCGTCCACGGGTACCGTGCCCGCGCGCAGGGCCTCCGCGAGGTGTGCCCGGCCGGTCGGGGCGTCGTCGGGGCGGGTGCCGAGCACGGATTCGAGGTCGTCGAGTTCTTCCCGGCGCTTGGCGTCCGCCAGCCGCTCATGCTCGCGGAGGTACTTCAGGATGCGCGCCAGGCCCTTGCTGCGCAGGACCACGAAAGGATCCTCGCTGCGGGGGACGATGATCTCCTTGATCTGGGTGAGGGCGGCGTCGTACAGCCGCTCGTTCTCGCCGGGGACGGGGACGAGCGGGGCCGGGCGATCCAGGGCGGTCCCGGTGACGTCCGCCAGCGCCTCGGTGAACAGGCGGCGGTGCAGGGTCGTGTACACGAGGCCGTTGCCCACCTCGCCCATGGGGTCGGGCTTCGCGGCGCCCTGGTGGGCGAGGATCAGGATGCGCAGCCCGGCGAGGACGCGGTAGTAGCGGACGCGGTCCAGGTCCACCGGGCGTCCGGACGCCGCCGCGTAGTCGGCGAGCCGGTCGGGGATGTGCGTGAACGCCTCCTGGACGGCGCGGAGCGTGACCCAGGCCAGGTCGTCGTGCGGGTCGCCGAGATGGGCGAGCTCCCAGTCGAGCACGGCGGTGACGCGGCCGTCCTCGTAGAGGAAGTTGCCGGGCCCGGTGTCCCCCTGGACGATCACGACCGGGCCGGGCACGTCCGGCACGTTGGCCCGCACCCAGGCCAGGCCCATCTCGATCAGCGGGTCGGCGGGCGCCGCGGCCGCCCGGTAGAGCGCCTCCCAGCGGCCGATCTCGGCGCGCACCAGGTCGCGCAGGTCCGCGTCCGGCGCGGCCGGGGAGATCTTGCGCGGGTCGACGGCGTGCAGCTCGGCGAGGATGCCCATGAACTCGCGGGCGATGCGGACCCGCTGCTCCTCGTCGCGCAGCAGGGAGAACCACGTCTGGCCGGGGACCCGCTCGGCGAGGATGGCCTGCTCGGTGGGATGCACGGCATGGATGCGCGGCACGGGGACGGGCGTGTCCTGCAGGGCGAGGAAGAAGCGCGCCTCGTCGTGCAGGCCGAAGCTCTCGGGCGCCTTGCCGCGGTCGTACCGGAGGAACAGCTCCAGCCGAGTTCCGTCCGCCGTCTCCGCGTCGACGAACCATGCTTCGCGGCGGCCTCCGCCGGGCCGCCGCTCGAAGGAGACGATCTTCCCCTGGACGGCGTCTGCCATCCAGCCGACGAGGGCCTCGCTGAGCCCGGTGGCCGGCTCTCTGCGGGTGGACGCCGACATGCCCGTCACGCTCCCCGGTTCGCCGAGGGGCGGGGCCAGTCCTTGGTGGGCCAGACGTCCTGGTCCTCGCCGTTCAGGACTTGGCCGTCGACGGTCCAGCGCAGGCAGGTGCAGAGGCACAGCGAAGTCGCGGCCGGCAGGATCAGCCGGCTCGTGCCCTCCGCCCGGCCCGTCGTGACACGGCCGAGTTCGTCGCGTACCTCCACCGAGATGGCCGTCACCCAGTTCTCGGACGGGTCGCGTTCGACTTGGCGGCTGCCGTCAACGATGCGCGCCACCTGGCCGTCGCGCCGCACGTAGCCGCTGTAGACGTGCTCGGCGCCCGGGCCCGTGGGGGCGGTGTAGGTCAGGAAGGACAGGTCGGGGGAGGCGGCCCAGGTGTAGCCGACACGGCGGTATCCGCGCTCGTGCCGCGGCCCCCAGGAGCGGTCGCGCATGGCGTGGCAGTCGACGTCGATGCGGTCGCCGTCCAGCAGGATCTGGCCGGTGATCCGCCCCGTCTGGTCGTAGTGGGACGCCTTCGGGTACGGCGGCTCGCCGCGGCGCAGCGGCACGGGCTCCTCGACGGCGTCGAAGCGGAAGTGCGCCTTCATCCGGTCGCGGTCGTCGAACCGCAGGTCGTAGGACATGCCCGGCTCCAGCGTCCGGATCGACAGGCCGCTGGGGAAGTCGAGCGCGCCGGGGCCGCGGGGGGTGGGCGGCTTGAGGTGGCCGAACTGCTGGAAGAAGGGCACCCGCCACGGCTCCGCCGCGGTGCCGTCCCACATCCACATGCCGCCGCCCGACGTCCCCGGGACGCCGCGGATCGACGCGTACAGCCAGCCGCCGAGGTCGCGCTCGGGGACGAAGAAGGAGTACCAGAAGGTCTCGGTCTCGTAGAAGTCGTCGGTGGGGCTGTGCAGGTCGTCGTCGGAGGCGGTGAAGCGGTCCTCGGTTTCGATCACTGTCGGGGCCTTTCGTCAGGGACCGGGCTTTCGAGGTCGAGGGGCTAGGGG